>JBIKPM010000178.1:0-5027 GCA_044357435.1 Flavobacterium sp.
TATAATCCCTATTGATGCCATCAGGCAAATACGGTTGTTCGATAAAAACGGTATTCCACTGCCCTCCTTGCGATTTATGGCAGGTTATCGCATACGAAAACTTAACTTGCAGGCCGTTGAAATATTCGTTGGCTTTGACTTTCTGGAATTGTTTGAACTTGGTTTCTCCCTCATAATCTTTCAAAACTTCTTGATACAATCTATTGGATTCTTCATAAGTTAATGAGGGTGATTCGCTTTTTATGGTATCCAATAACAGGACAGTTTCAAACGGAATCTGGTTGGGATAATCGACCATTCTAATTTTTACTTTGGCAAAATTAAAACCGTACAATTCCTTGATATTGAAAATTTCCAATACTTCAATGATATCACCATTGGCAATAAAACCGGCTTCATCGGAGTCTTTGAGCCAGAAATAATTGTTTTTTACGACCATCAAGAAATCTCCCGTTGAGAGTTCACTTTCTTTATCTAGAATTTTCGAGCGAATTTGCTCATTGTATTGATTGGCGCGTTTATTCGACCGAACAATGAAAGCCGTGTCTTCGATACTATAATTACTGTAAGCCGAATTGATGGCATCCTGAATATCATAACCATCGGTCAAACGGACAATATCTTTGAATTTCTTGAGGTCAAATTGGAATTCGTCAATAAAAGAATCTTTCAACAACTCCCTAAGTTCTGTGGCATTATATAAGATTCCCGAGTTTTCTTCCTGACGCATTACTTCGTCCAACTCGATATGTTCGACTTCTTTGTTGTAATTCAAACCCAAAGTTCGAATGTCCAAGGCGGGACTAATATCCAAATTTACGGGCGGTAATTGGGCAGTGTCTCCCAAAAGAATCATCTTGCAATTGGTTCCCGAATAGACATAGGAAATCAAATCATCGAGCAGGGAAACGTTTTCATACAACTTGGAATCCGAGTTCGTGTCCGAAATCATAGAAGCTTCATCGACTATAAAAATAGTGTTGGTATGTTTGTTTTGTTGCAAGGTAAAAGAGACTCCTCCACCCGAAGATTTCTTGGGGAAATAGATTTTCTTGTGTATCGTAAAAGCCGGTTTGTTCGAATAATTGGCAATTACCTTGGCCGCACGACCGGTTGGCGCCAGCAAAACATACTTCTTGTTGATATCGAGTAAATTATTGACAATGGTCGAAATCACCGTCGTTTTTCCCGTTCCTGCATATCCTTTCAGGACAAAAATCGTGTTGTTGTCCTTTTCAGTCAAGAAAATAGCAATTTTTTGGAAAAATATATCCTGTTTGTACGTGGGTGTAAAAGGGAATTTTTTCTGTAAAAGGCTATAAAACAGGGAGGAATTCATTAGGTGTTATTTGACTGCAAAGTAAGAAAAAAAAAGTTATGAGTTTATAAGTTTAAGAGTTTAGTTCACCAACTCTAAACTTATAACCTTCTAACCATACAAACTAAAAAATAAAATTTGTAAGTTTGCAACTATGTCCATTAACACTACCATCACCGATAAAAAATATAGAAAACTCTCAATTCAGGTTTCCCTGACCGGGCTTTCGTTTTGTGTTTTTGATACTTTAAACCACAAGGTGCTTTTCGTGAAGGAAGTCCATTTTAATACTTTTCACAAAGCCACAAAAATTGAAGAATTGTTTACCGATGCTTTTAATGACAATACCGAATTAAAGGATTCTTATGACGAGATATTAGTGATTCACAACAATAATCTTTCGACATTTGTACCGGAAGCACTTTTTGACGAGCACTTTCTGGGAAGTTATTTGCAATACAATACCAAGGTTTTCGACACCGATTTTTTTGCATTCGATGAAATTTCGAATTACCAAATGAATGCGGTTTACATTCCGTATGTGAATATCAACAATTTTTTTATTGACCAATTTGGTTCTTTTGATTACAAGCACGCCAACAGCATTTTAGTGACCAAACTTCTGGATGCTTCCAAAAACGATGACAATAAAAAAATGATAGTGAATTTCAATCCCGGTCATTTTGAAATTGTTGTTGTCCAAAACCAGAAATTACATTTATTCAATTCTTTCGATTATCAAACGCCAGAAGATTTTCTCTATTATTTGCTTTTCACAGCCGAACAATTGGCCATGAATCCCGAAAATTTCAAATTAGAATTATTGGGAACTATTGCCGAGGAAGACGATTTTTATCAATTGGCTTTCAAATACATTCGAAACGTATCCTTATTTGATGTTTCGGATTTGCAAAAAAACAATCCTTTTTCAACTGCCCAAAACCGGGAGCATTTTATTTTATTCCAATCGTGAGAATCATATCAGGCAAGTACAAAGGAAGACGCATTTTTCCGCCCAAAGGACTTCCCGTTCGCCCCACAACCGATATGTCAAAAGAAGCATTATTCAATGTTTTGAACAACCACTTCAGTTTTGAAGGCTTGAAAATACTAGATTTATTCGCCGGAACAGGAAATATCAGCTTCGAATTTGCCTCCCGTGGCAGCACGCCTATCACTTCTGTCGATGCCGATTTTGGTTGCGTTAAATTCATCAAACAAGTCGCAGCTGAATACGATTTTAATATTGCAGCCACTAAAAGTGATGTATTCCAATTTTTGGAAAGAAACAAAGCTACATACGATATCATCTTTGCCGATCCACCTTATGCGTTGGACCAAAAAACCTTTGAGAAAGTTGTATTACTAGTTTTCGAAAAAAACACGCTTCAGGAAGACGGGATGATGGTAATTGAACATTCCAAGTACACAAAACTCGACCACTTGATTCACTTTTCATTCAAGAAAAGTTACGGCGGTTCTATTTTTAGTTTCTTCGAAATTGGAAAATCAACCGAAGAAGAAATCGATAATGAAGAAGAAGAATTGTTTGAGGATTCCGAAGAGGAATAATTAGATATAACTTGCTTTTAGTTTTCCCAATCTATCTACAGTAAGAGGTTTGGGCAAATAATCAATAACTGCAGGGTTGCTTTTTGCGCGATCCTCATCATCGGGGTTAATAGAAGAACTGACAATAAACAAATTGGTGCTGAAATTTAGAGTGGGTTTAATTTTATTAAAAATTTCTAAAAACCCCCATCCATCCATTATGGGCATATTTATATCCAAAAATATCAATACTAAAGTATCTTTATCATTAATAGTTTTATTTAGCTCCAATAATTTATCAATACCTTCTTTACCGTTATTAGCAACCTCAATAGGCAAATCTATTTCGGATTTTGAGATGATTTTTTTATGCAGATAATTGGTTGTAAAATCATCATCTATTAATAATATCATACTTAACATACTCATTATTATATATTTTTTGAAATTGTAAAATTAAAAGTACTGCCTGAGTTCAATGTAGATTTAACATGAATTTCTCCATTATGTAAATCAACTATTTTTTTGCAATGAGCCAATCCTATGCCATATCCTTGATAAGCAGAATCATTGTTTAGTCTTTTGAATATTATAAATACTTGATCAATATATTTTTCATCAATCCCTATTCCGTTGTCTTTAACTGAAAACTTCCATTCTTTTTCTGTTTCTGAACATTTAATTTTGATTTTAGGCGTAGTGCTTTCCTTGCTAAATTTAATAGCGTTGCTTATTAAGTTTTGAAATAATAATCGGATGTACGTTTCATAACCTCTTATTTTAGGCAGTTTTTTGACTGTAATCTCGGCTTGAGCATTATAAATTATTAGGGACAAATCATTCAAAATATCATTAACAACTCTATTACAGTCCATTTCTTTAACTTCATCTCTTTTGCCAATTCTGGCATATTCCATTAAACCCCTAACTAATGACCTCATTCTAATTGCTGACTTATTGATAAACTCAATATATAATTTAGCTTCGTCATTCAAATTATGCGAATACTCCTCTAGTAGCAATTCGCTAAAACTCATTAAAGTCAAGAGTGGTTCTTGAAGATCATGTGAGGTTATATAGGTAAATTGTTCTAATTCTGAATTTTGGCTTTGGAGTGTTTTATTTTGTAACGAAAGTTGTTCTTCCTTCTCTTTTCTTGAAGTAATATCTCTAATAAACGAGCAATAACTCTTTACGATTCCTTTATCATAAATAGGTAAAATCGAAAATTCTATTGGAAATTCTTTGTTGTTTCTATATAGTGCCGGAAACTCAATGATTTTATTTGCTGCGACTCCTCTAAAACCATCATTATGTTTCTTAATGGCATTTTGATGTATTTTTTTAAACCGTTCCGGAATAATAATATCAGACAATAATTTCCCCATGACCTCTTCTGATTTCCATCCAAATATGATTTCAGCTTGTGGGTTCCAAAAAGTAATTTTAACATCCGGGTCAATTATAACAACCGCATCTAAAGAGGAATTCAGAATTAATTGATTTCGTATTTCATTGATATTTACCGTTGCCTGACTGGATTTTAGTTCGGTTATATCCACTCCATACCCTATCATGTAAACAAATTCGTCATTATTATATACTGGATAAAAACGACGCAACACATAAATGTTTTTGTCTTTTTGATATTCATCAATCCATTCAATCTGTTTTTTACTCTCAATTGCATTTTTAAAATGGACACGTCTAGATTCAGCTATGGACTTATCTAATCCTCGATATTCACAATAATCAAAATCATCTTTTCCGATAATCCATTTTTTTATTTTATTCTCTTGTAAACCATTAGAATTAACATAAATATATTTGTGATCCTTGTCAAAAACAGCAATATCTGCAGGAATATTGTCTAATATGATTCTATTGAAATTTTGTCTCTTAATGATGTGTTTGTTCGGATGAGACTCTTCAATTATGTATAATATTCCAAATATAGCACTATTGTTGACCGAAGAATATTTGAGTACTACTCCACTTTTCCGGCCATTTTTATCAATAAAAAACGTCTCAATATTTTCCCCTTCTTGCTCAATGCACGAATTGATTTCAGGATAATAAATTGTTATTTTTTGGTGTGTAATTTCTGCCAATGAAATATTTAACATTTCTAATCCGGCTAAATTAGTATGCAAAATAT
>JBIKPM010000179.1:0-4984 GCA_044357435.1 Flavobacterium sp.
ATCCTTATATATTGAATGATTACTATCAAACTAATCTGGATGATTATACGAAAGGGACACTAAGGTTTCCTTTTCGGAATTTATCAGTCGGAATGCACACCATTACTTTCAAGGCTTGGGATGTTTATAACAATCCCATAACAGCTGAAATACAATTTATCGTTGTGGGTGATGAAACCATGACATTGACACATGTGTTGAATTATCCCAACCCATTTGTCAATTACACCGAGTTTTGGTTTTCGCACAATAGGCCTTTTGAACCTTTGGAGGTTCAGGTTCAGGTGATGACGATAACCGGAAAAGTAGTTTGGACACGAAACCAAATCATTACTACCGAAGGATTTCTTTCCAAAGAAATTACTTGGGACGGAAAGGATGATTTTGGCAATAAAATTGGAAAAGGAGTGTATGTCTATAAACTCACCGTCAAATCGAACTTGACCAACACGAAAACTGAAAAAATTGAAAAACTTGTAATACTTTAATAAAATACTATATTTGTTCAATCTATATTATATCAAAAATGAAAAAATTACCATTACTTTTTATCTGCCTAATTATTGTTTCTATTGCAAACGCACAAGACAGTTTCAACAGAGTAATCACCACAGGAGTCCCCTTTTTAATGGTAGCCGCCGATGCTCGGGCTGCTGGCTTAGGAGACCAAGGGGTTGCTACATCAGCCGATGCTTTCTCGCAACAATGGAATCCTGCAAAATATGCTTTTGCCCTAGACAAGCAAGGCTTTTCAGTAAGCTACACCCCTTACCTCACAGATTTGGTTAATGATATTTCGTTGGCACAAGTAACCTATTTTAACAAGCTTAACGAACGAAGTGCTTTTGCGGGAAGTCTTCGCTATTTTGGACTTGGTGGAATCGAATTACGACAAACAGGCGATCCCAATGAAGACTTTGTCACAGTCTCCCCAAATGAGTTTGCGTTTGACGGTTCCTATTCTTTAAAGTTAAGCGAAAAATTTGCTATGGCTGTAGGGGCGAAATACATCCGTTCCAATCTGAAGGTAGCATCTGACACTGGCGACGCGTCTCCAGCAAGTTCATTTGCCATCGATGTTGCCGGATTTTATCAATCCGAGGAAATAGCCTATAATGAGTTTAACGGGAGGTGGAGAGCAGGATTCAATATTCAAAATCTTGGTCCTAAAATTAGTTATGACAATGATGAAATAAGTAACAACTTTCTTCCCGCCAATTTAAAAGTGGGTACCGGTTTTGATTTTATTCTTGACGACTACAACAAAGTTGCCGTAAATCTTGAATTCAATAAATTATTGGTTCCTACTCCACAACAAGGAATTGATTTGAATGGAGATGACATTGTTGATGATGAAGACACGACTATCGCAAATGCAGATTATCGCTCGATTGGATGGACATCTGGAATTTTTAAATCTTTTGGTGATGCACCGGGTGGTTTTAGCGAAGAGTTAAAAGAAATTACCTATTCCGTCGGGGCGGAGTATTTATACCAAGATTCCTTTGCTATGCGTTTGGGTTATTTTCACGAAAGTCCTGACAAGGGAGCTCGACAGTTCTTTTCGCTTGGAGCTGGCTTCAAGTATACAGCCACCAAAGTAGATGTTTCTTATTTGTTTTCTGCTTCTAATGTAAGAAACCCTCTGGAAAACACACTCCGATTCTCCCTTACTTTTAATTTTGGAGACAAGTATGAAGAGTACTAGAAATAATTAATGCACAACAAGAAATCCAAATTTCAATACTATGAAATTTGGATTTTTTTCATATAAAAAAGAATGAGAGACATCATTATTACAACTACATTTTCTGTTTTCAATTCCGTTGAAGAGTTACCCATTGACATTCAAAATTTAATGAACCAAGCTTTTGAAGTCAGAAAAAATGCTTATGCTCCCTACTCTAGATTTAGGGTCGGTGCCGCTATTTTGTTAGATAACGGAAAAATTGTTTTAGGTTCTAACCAAGAAAATGCAGCTTATCCATCTGGACTTTGCGCGGAACGTGTAGCTGTTTTTCAGGCTGGAGCTATTTACCCTGATGCACAAATTTTAAAAATGGCAATCAATGCAGCCTCAGACACCTCCACAATTTCTATCCCAATTCCTCCCTGTGGTTCCTGCAGACAATCGATAGCCGAATATGAAATCAAACAGGGAAGCCCAATTGAAATCTATTTTATGGGTGAAGCGGGTAACATTTACAAATCGGCATCCCTAAAAAATCTGCTTCCTTTCCTGTTCGATAATAAATTATTGTAAAAAAATAAAAAATGTACCAAAATTGTACTATAAATTTCACTACCTCCTTGGAATGTTCTATTTTTGCACTTTGACTTTTCGAAAGTCAAATTTGTGCCAAAGAAATCATTTTGGTTCTTGACAATAATAAATTAAACACAACAAAAACTATACAATCAGATACGATTAGACCTTTTAAGGATGATAATCCAAACGGAATTATAAGCTAACTACGTTTTACCAAAGAAAAAGAAGAAAAACACATGAAAGAAGTTACAAAAGAGGTTTATTTAAAGTGGTATGAAGATATGCTACTTTGGAGAAAGTTTGAAGACAAATTGGCAGCATTGTACATTCAACAAAAAATCAGAGGATTTTTGCATTTATACAATGGTCAAGAAGCCGTTTTGGCCGGTGCATTACACGCTATGGACCTGACAAGAGACAAAATGATTACCGCTTACAGAAATCATGTGCAGCCAATCGGAATGGGTGTTGATCCAAGACGTGTCATGGCAGAACTTATGGGAAAAGCAACTGGAACTTCAAAAGGAATGGGTGGTTCTATGCACATTTTCTCTAAAGAACATCGTTTTTATGGTGGACACGGAATCGTAGGTGGACAAATTCCTGTAGGAGCCGGTTTGGCTTTTGCAGATAAATATTTCGAAACTGGCGGTGTAACGATGACCTATTTTGGTGATGGCGCATCGCGACAAGGTTCTCTTCATGAAGCTTTTAACATGGCCATGCTTTGGAATCTTCCGGTGGTATTCATCGTAGAAAATAACGGTTACGCTATGGGAACTTCCGTAGAAAGAACCGCAAATCATCCCGATATTTGGAAACTGGGCTTAGGATACGAAATGCCTTGCGGACCAGTTGACGGAATGAATCCTGTAAAAGTTGCCGAAGCTATGAGCGAAGCCATCGAAAGAGCACGCAGCGGTGGTGGACCAACTTTTCTTGAAATGAAAACATACCGATACAGAGGACACTCTATGTCTGATGCCCAATTATACCGTTCAAAAGAAGAGGTAGAAGAGTATAAAAAAATCGACCCGATTACTCAAGTTTTAGATGTAATCAAAGATCAGAAATATGCTACCGAAGAAGAAATTCAGTCAATCGACCAGAGAGTAAAAGACCTGATTGAAGAGTGTGTTAAATTTGCCGAAGAATCACCATACCCAGAAATACAACAACTATACGACGTAGTGTACGATCAAGAAAACTATCCATTTATTCCCCATAAACTATAAAATCAATTATGGCTACAATTATAACGATGCCTCGTTTGAGCGACACCATGACAGATGGAACGGTGGCGACTTGGTTAAAAAAAGTAGGAGACAAAGTAAGCGAAGGCGATATGCTGGCTGAAATTGAAACTGATAAAGCAACAATGGAATTTGAGTCTTTCAACGAGGGAACTCTTTTATATATTGGCATTCAAGAAGGCGAAACTGCACCCGTAGATTCTCTATTGGCAATTATTGGAAACGAAGGCGAAGATATTTCTGCTTTAATAGCCAGAGGCGCAACTGCAGCTCCAGCAAAAGAAGAAACTCCAGCAACAACCGAAGTTAAAAAAGAAACAGCAGCTCCAGTAGCGGCTACAGCTTTACCTGCAGGAGTTGTTGTGGTAACCATGCCCCGCTTAAGCGATACCATGACCGAAGGAACCGTGGCAACTTGGTTAAAAAAAGTAGGCGACAAAGTATCCGAAGGCGATATTCTTGCTGAAATCGAAACCGACAAGGCAACAATGGAATTCGAATCTTTCAACGAAGGAACTTTATTATACATAGGGATCCAGGAAGGACAATCGGCTCCAATTGACAGTTTATTGGCTATTATTGGGCCAGCAGGAACTGATATTAGCGGCATTGCCGAAAATTATAAAATAGGAGGAGCTGCCCCAGCTGTTGCTATAGCAACAGAAGAATCAAAGTCAGCTCCGGCTGCACAAGCCGCCCCAGTTGTTCAAGAAGCTGCTGTTGACGGACAAAGAGTTTTGGCTTCGCCATTGGCAAAGAAAATTGCCAGCGAAAAAGGAATTCAATTAACACAAGTAAAAGGTTCTGGAGAAAACGGACGCATTACTAAAAGTGATGTTGAAAACTTCACACCACAAGCCGCTACAGCACCAACAACGACTGCAAGTGCTGCACCAACTAAAGCAGAATCTGCTGCACCAGCTGCAAAACCTTATGTTCCTGCAGGACAAATTGCAACCGAAGAGATTAAAAACTCTACAATGCGTAAAATCATTGCGAAACGTTTAGCAGAATCTTTATTCACTGCGCCACATTACAACTTGGTAATTGAGGTAACAATGGACGAAGCAATGAAATCAAGAGCGATTATCAATAGCGTTCCAGACACCAAAGTATCTTTTAACGATATGGTGATTAAAGCTTCTGCATTGGCTTTGAAAAAACATCCGAAAATTAACTCACAATGGACTGCTGAATCTATCATAATTAACTATCATGTGAATATTGGTGTTGCCGTTGCGGTTGAAGACGGATTAGTTGTTCCTGTATTACCATTTACGGATGGTATGAGTTTATCACAAATTGGAACAAGCGTAAGAGACCTTGCTGGACGAGCCAAAAACAAAAAATTATTGCCTACCGAAATGGAAGGAAGTACTTTTACGATCTCTAACCTTGGAATGTTTGGAATTACAGAATTCAACTCCATCATCAACCAACCGAATTCTGCTATCCTATCCGT
>JBIKPM010000020.1:0-14363 GCA_044357435.1 Flavobacterium sp.
TGAGTTGGAACGCGTTTTATTGATTGCTAACATGCCCCAAACAGACGTATATATCAATGGAAATTCAACTCCTTTTACTACTTTAGTTAATCCCGGAGATTACGTTGCCATTGATGGAAGTCAATTTAGCAATGAGAATTTGTATGTTTCAACAAGTGAAAATGTTTTTGCCTATCAAAGTATTGGAGGGTCAGCTTTCGCAGCCAATCAAAATATGTTTTTCGTACCACCATTGAATTGCGCCACACCAAATACTGTTGACAATATTCCATTTATAGAATCAATAGGAACCACGACATTTAATGGAGGTTTAAACATTGTCACAGAAACAAGTGCGAATGTTTTAATTAATGGTAATCCGATTGGTTCTTTTCCAATAGCAATAACAGGGAACACTGGTTTTGTGAGATATACAATTAATAGTTTGTTTGGCAATATTACCATAAAATCAGATAAACAAGTTTATGTTTCTTACTTTGGTAGTAATGGAGCAGCAACTTACGGAGGTTACTATTCGGGTTTTGACTTGAAGCCTGAAATTGTATCCGATAAATTATCCATCCAAAATTCTGCGTGTATCCCTAATGTAATTTTAAAAATTAACAGCGTATCCTCCTATGACACCTTTCAATGGTACGAAAATGATGTTGCAATTCTTGGAGCCACCAGCAACCAATACCCACCAAGCAATCCAGGCTATTACCAAGTTCGAGGAGGTATTTCTGGATGTCCAAGCAATGGTTTTATATTTTCTGATAAAATACCCGTTAGCGAATGTCCAACTAACCTCGACAATGACAAAGCAAATGATAATATAGATATCGACAACGATAATGATGGAATTACGAATTGTACTGAATCGTACGGCAATAAAGACATCAATATTTCGAATCAAAATGCAGGAAATATTAGTGTTGGTAATTATTCAAATTCATTTACTGGGGCTGTCTCAACAACTGGAACGGGATTACCAGCAGGAACATTTTCAGGAAATACCGATGGTAGTTTTGTTACTGAAATTCCCGGAGGAAAAGATAATAGCATCACCTATACAATGACTTTTACACAACCGATAAGTTTAGGAATGGAATATGTTTCTACAGCAAATCCTTCCGATTTATTGAATGCCGACGCAGAATACGTCATTAATTCTGATATTGATAAAACCATAACTGTTCTTAACCCAGACGACCAACTTTCAATTGATACCAATTATGACGGTATTTATGAAAGCGAAATCACACAATATTCATCTTTTGAAATACGATTTAGATTAAATAGCGCAACTCCTTTGGCAGCTGGAAAAGGCACATTTCAGTTCTTAACTTATTTGACAAACACCATCAGTATTACTCATAAAAATCTCTCTGAAACAAATCCAAATAAATCAACTATAAAGTTTTTTGCCACTTGTGTTCCTAAACATTCTGATAATGATGGAACACCGGACCAATTGGATTCGGATAGTGATAATGATGGAATTCTCGATATCATAGAGGCTCAGGTTAATAATCCCCCTTCACTGTCTAATTTGGACACCAATAATAATGGTCTAGACAACTCGTTTGAACCAGGGCTGACTCCAGTTGATACTGATAAAGACGGAGTATTTGATTACCTAGATTTAGATAGTGACAATGACGGGATTTTAGACTCAGTTGAAACTGAAATTGACACAGATGCAGACGGAATTCGAAATTACCGCGACCTAGATAGCGATAATGACTCATGTAAGGATGTCGTCGAAGCGGGATTTACTGATCCTGATAGCGATGGGGAATATGGAAATTTACCTATAAATGTTGACCTGAATGGCCTTATAAGTGGCGCTCCTTACTCTATTCCTAATCCCAATTATATCTCTTCGGCTCCAATTGTAATAGCAACACAACCTATAGTTACCCCAACTTGCGAATTTCAAGATGCCACAATTACATTGGTTGATAATGGAGGAAACACCTATCAATGGCAAATTTCGACGAATGGCATAACCTGGAACAACATTATAAACAATGCCACTTATTCTGGAGCGGCAACAAATGAATTAACCATAACAAGTGTTACAAATGGAATGAACGGTTACAAATATCGTGTTCAATTGAATAAAACGGGAAATTCCTGCGGCTTGCTTTCTGCCGAAACAAAATTAACTGTTTATGCTTTGCCAGTTGTCAATGATATTTCTATTGTACAGTGTGGAACAGATTTGTTAGGCGTTTCTACTTTTAATCTAACGGTGAAAAATAATGAAATTTCGAGTAATTTTGCAAATGAAACATTTACCTATTACAAAACTTTGGCAGCAGCCAATACTGCCGACAACTCACAACCCATCACTACCCCACTAGCTTTTGTAAATACAACTCCCGGCACAATGCATATTTGGGCAAGAATTGTAAATACCAATGGCTGCTACAGGGTATCGAAAATAACTTTAAAAGTTTCAACCACACAAATCAATTCAGCTACTTTCCATAGAAATTTTGACATTTGTGACGATTCTAAACCAAGTGACACTGATGGTTTTTCGGAATTTGATTTTCATACTGTAACTTCTGATATTCAAAATATTCTGCCTTCCCCAAGTTCAGATTATTCGATAAAATATTATGAAACTGAAGCCAATGCTTTATCGGAAATTAATGAAGTAACTACCATTTCAAATTATAGAAATACAATCATCAACAAACAAGACATTTGGGTTCGTATCGATAGTAACCTAGACAACGCTTGTTTCGGACTCGGTCCATTTATTACTTTAAATGTAAATCCACTACCAAAAATTAACTTAAACACGGATGGCAGCCAAGACGAAATAGTTTGCTCTAATCTCCCCACATTTTTTGTTCAGCTCAATGCGGGAATACAAGATAGTCCTCCAACAACCAATTACACTTATGTTTGGTCAAAAGATGGGGCTATTTTACCAGAAAAAAAGGCTTATACATTGGATGTAAATGCAGAAGGAACTTATACTGTTGAAGTCAGAAATTTTTCAGGTTGCAGCAGAATTCGAACCCTAAAAGTAACAGCATCCGATATGGCATATATCCAAGACATTGTCATTGTTGATATGGTCGATGTAAATACAGTAACAGTGAATGTTACAGGAACTGGTAATTATGAATATAGTTTAAACGATGCCTCTGGAAATTTCCAAGATTCCAATTTCTTCACCAATGTTCCCGCTGGAGTTCACGACGTCTTCATTCAAGACAAAAATGGCTGTGGAGTTATTAGCAAAACTATTGCCGTAATTGGCGCTCCAAAATTTTTTACTCCAAACAACGATGGCTATAATGATTATTGGAGTGTAAAAGGAGTCACTCCCACTTTCAACTCGAAATCTATAATTTATATTTTTGACCGCTATGGAAAACTCCTCAAGCAATGGGCTCTATCTTCAAGTGAAAGTTGGGATGGCACATTCAGCGGAGCGGCCTTACCAGCAGATGATTACTGGTTTACCTTAAAACTAGAAGATGGAAGAGAGGCGAAAGGTAACTTTAGCTTAAAACGATAGTGCCCTAATTGTATCACAGAACTTAAACGCATAAAAAAACCATTCTATTTGAATGGTTTTTTTTACTATAATATCTAAGATTAGATTTTAAATCTTTTTCTGTCTGTTTCTGTCAAATAGATTTTTCTTAAACGAATAGATTTTGGTGTAACCTCAACATATTCATCTTTTTGAATGTATTCTAACGCTTCTTCTAATGAGAAAATAATCGGAGGAATAATCCTTGCTTTTTCATCATTTCCAGAAGAACGAACATTTGATTGTTTTTTCTCTTTGGTTACGTTTACACACATATCATCACCACGAGAATTTTCTCCAATTACTTGACCTTCGTAAATTTCGGCATTTGGTTCAACAAAAAACTTACCACGATCTTGTAATTTATCAATAGAATAAGGAATAGCTTTTCCTTTTTCCATAGAAATTAATGATCCCTTGTTACGTCCAGAAATTTCTCCTTTGTAAGGCTCATATCCTATAAAACGGTGTGCCATAATTGCTTCACCGGCAGTAGCGGTAAGCAATTGGTTACGCAATCCAATAATTCCACGAGATGGAATATTAAATTTTATTATCATACGTTCCCCTTTAGTTTCCATACTCAACATTTCGCCTTTACGGAAAGAAACAAACTCTACCGCTCTTCCTGAAAGTGTTTCTGGTAAGTCGATGGTTAATTCCTCAATTGGCTCACATTTTTTACCGTCAATTTCTTTGATGATAACTTGTGGTTGTCCAATTTGCATTTCATATCCTTCTCTTCTCATGGTTTCAATAAGAACAGACAAGTGAAGTACACCACGACCAAAAACCATGAATTTATCAGCAGAATCTGTTTCTCCTAACTTCATTGCTAAGTTTTTCTCTAATTCTTTTGTCAAACGGTCTCTAATATGGCGAGAAGTTACAAATTTACCCTCTTTACCAAAGAAAGGAGAGTCATTTATGGTAAATAACATACTCATTGTAGGCTCATCAATGGCAATTGTCTGTAGTGCTACTGGATTTTCAAAATCAGCGATAGTATCTCCTATTTCGAACCCTTCCACTCCAACAATTGCACAAATATCTCCAGCAATTACTTCTTGAACTTTTTTACGACCTAATCCCTCAAAAGTATGCAACTCTTTGATACGTGATTTTACTATTACACCCTCTCTTTTGCACAAAGAAATTGGCATTCCTTCTTTCAAAACACCCCTTTCCAAACGGCCAATAGCAATACGACCCGTAAATGCCGAAAAATCTAAAGATGTGATTAACATTTGTGGCGTTCCTTCTGAAACTTTTGGAGCTGGAACATTGTCAATAACCATATCCAATAACGCCTCAACGTTATCGGTTACGTTTTCCCAATGATCGGACATCCAGTTATTTTTAGCTGAACCGTAAACTGTTGGAAAATCCAACTGCCACTCTTCTGCTCCTAGTTCAAACATTAAGTCAAAAACTTTTTCGTGAACTTCTTCAGGAGTACAGTTTTCTTTATCTACTTTATTTATAACAACACAAGGTTTCAAACCAAGATCAAGTGCTTTTTGCAATACGAAACGTGTTTGTGGCATTGGTCCTTCAAAGGCATCCACTAATAAACAAACTCCATCAGCCATATTCAATACACGTTCCACCTCACCACCAAAATCGGCGTGACCAGGAGTATCGATAATGTTAATTTTTGTTCCTTTATACACAACAGAAACATTTTTAGAAGTAATGGTAATTCCTCTTTCACGCTCCAAGTCGTTGTTATCAAGAATTAAGTCACCAGTATTTTCGTTGTCACGAAATAATTGACAGTGATACATAATTTTATCAACCAAAGTGGTTTTACCGTGATCGACGTGGGCAATAATTGCAATGTTTCTAATAGCTTCCATCTGAATTTTTTTGAGGTTGCAAATGTACACTTTATTTTCATATAAAAAATCTTTCTGTAATAGTTTGCATTTTCTTAACTTAAAGGACTTTATGCTAGTGCTAGTTAAATAAGTTTTACATGATATTTTATAATTCCGTATTAATTATTTACATTTGAATAATGAAAAATAGGACCAATCAAATAACCTTAATTTATATTCTGATTTTCAGTATTATGACTGTTGCCTGTCATAAATTTTTTCAAATATTCACTATTAATCCCAATTATTACTTCACAAAAGACATCCTACTTGTATTGTTTTCGGGAATCGTCATCAGGACAATTTTATCAAAAAACGATTTTAGAAATACAACCGTTTTTAAGAAGCTTAATGAAACCAATGACGAAATTAAAGAATCAAACGAAAGATATGATATTGTATCAAAAGCAACGAGCGACACTATTTGGGATTGGAAAATACAGGAAGACCGCATCTCCTGGAACAAAGGCATAGAGAGTGTTTTTGGGTATAATGAAAATCAAGTAGGAAACAGTTCTAAATGGTGGTTTGAAAACATTCACCCTGAAGACAGTATTAAAATGTCAATAAAGTTGTATTCATTTTTGGAACAAAAAACTGAAAAATGGCAGGATCAATATCGATTTAGATGCGCAGATGGTTCCTATAAATATGTTTTAGACAGAGGGTTCCTTTTAAAAGATCAAGATGGAAAAGCTCTCAGAATGATAGGAGCCATTCAAGATATAACAAAACAAAAAGAGGAGGAACAACGCCTTAAATTATTAGAAACCGTTATCACTCAAACTAAGGACTCGGTAATTATTACCGAACCTGATTTAAATGACGAAAAAATCCCTAAAATAGTATATGTAAACCCGGCTTTCTCAGTTATGTCTGGCTACCAAGCCGAGGAAATTATTGGAAAATCCCCTAACATCTTTATAGGACCAAATTCTAATGGCAAAGAATATAAAAAATTGATTAATGCCATACAAAATAAAACAGAATGCCAAATAGAAACCATTAGTTACAAAAAAACTAGGGATGAATATTGGGTAAGTTTCTCTATGCTTCCGGTATATAATTCAGATGGTGAACTTTCGCACTGGGTTTCAATACAAAGAGACATAACGGACGAAAAAATACAAGAAATAGAGAAAGAACAACTTATCCGGGAGCTAACACAAAACAACAAAGACTTACAACAATTTTCTTACATTACTTCGCACAATCTTAGGGCGCCATTATCAAATTTAACAGGTCTATTAAATTTAGTAAACGAAATTCCTATTGAAAATCCAGAACTAAAAGAAATTTTAGACGGTTTCAATAAATCCACACATCTGCTAAATGAAACCATTAATGATTTAGTGAAAGTAATTGTTATTAAGGATAATCCATCTATCCATAAGGAACCCGTCCAGCTAAAAGATGTTTTCGAAAATGTATTTAGCCAATTGGATTTTCTTATTGGAGTTCATAAACCTATCATAAAAATAGATTTTGAAAAAATAGATTTTTTTAACACAAACAAAGCCTATCTTGAAAGTATCTTATTGAATCTATTGACCAATTCCTTAAAATACAAATCTAACAACCATAAGTTAAAAATAAACATCACAGCAAATAGAGATAATGACAATGTTATTGTCGTTTTTAAAGATAATGGAATGGGAATTGATTTGGTAAGAAACCGAGACAAAATTTTTGGCCTCTATCAAAGATTTCACAACCACCCAGACAGCAAGGGATTGGGATTATATCTGGTAAAATCCCAAGTCGAAACCCTTGGAGGTTCCATCAGTATCGAAAGCGAAGTTGACAAAGGAACCACATTTACAATAATATTTAAAAACAATTAGAGAATGCTAGACCTAATTTTATGCATTGATGACGATCCAATCGCTTTAATGTTGTGCAAAATGGTAATCACCAAGACCTCTTTTTCAAATGAAATAGCAACGGCACATAATGGAGAGGAAGCCCTTAATTATTTCAACTCCCTCAAAAGTAATTATCCTAATACCGAATCAATAAAAAAACCCCAATTAATTTTTTTAGATTTAAACATGCCAGTAATGGGAGGTTGGGAATTTTTGAATAGTTTTAGCACCGAAGAGCATTCTGATTTTCACGACATAAGTGTTATCATTCTTTCCTCAACAATTGATCCTGAAGATTTGGAAAAAGCCAAAAAATATCCAATGGTAATCGATTTTTTACCAAAACCAATATCTAAAGAAATGCTTGAATATATAAGAACCAAAATTCAAGAATAGACCATAAAAAAAGCTCTCATAAATGAGAGCTTTTTTTATATTTCAAAATTGTGAAAATTACAATTTAGCAACATGCTTCGTTAATTTAGATTTCAAATTAGATGCTTTGTTATCATGAATGATATTCTTTTTGGCTAATTTATCAATCATTGATATTACGCTTGACAATTTAGAAGTAGCATCCACTTTATCAGTTGCTATCCTTAATGCTTTAATAGCATTACGAGTAGTTTTGTGCTGATATCTGTTTAAAACTCTTCTTTTTTCGTTGCTTCTAATTCTCTTTAAAGCTGACTTATGATTTGCCATTTTTTTAAATAATTTTCTTTATTAATTTTTTATTGTAGCCCGTAGCGGAATCGAACCGCTCTTACATGGATGAAAACCATGCGTCCTAACCGATAGACGAACGGGCCATACTTCTCTAATGCGGATGCAAAAATACAACTATTTTTTAGACGTACAATAGTAGAGACAAAAAAAATATTTTTTTTTTAATATGCCTTTGCAAACAAAACTCTTCCAACTGAAGAATTACCAGTGAGAATACAGCTTCCAACCTGTTCTATCCTATCTAAGGGGATACATCTAATGGTTGCTTTTGTCAAATTTTTGATTTTTTCTTCCGTTGCCGCCGTTCCGTCCCAATGAGCAGATACAAAACCTCCCTTACCGTCTAAAACGGCCGCAAACTCCTCAAAACTATTTACTTCAGTAATGTGAGTGTCACGATAATTCAATGCTTTGTCAAATAAATCGGTTTGAATTTGTTCCAATAGCTTTTGAATGTAAATTGCAATTCCGTCTTTATTTACCGTCTCTTTCGTCAGATTATCTCTTCTTGCAATTTCAAAAGTTCCGTTTTCCAAATCATTTGGACCCACCGCAATTCGAACAGGAACTCCTTTTAATTCCGATTCAGCAAATTTAAATCCTGGTTTTTGAGTGGTTCTATCATCATATTTTACGGCAATTTTTAATCCCTTCAGTTGCGAAACCAAAATAGTGACCGCAGCCGTAATTTCGCCCAACTGTTCTTCTGTTTTATAAATAGGGACGATAACTACTTGTATTGGCGCTAAATTTGGCGGTAAAACCAATCCCTTGTCGTCGGAGTGTGTCATCACTAACGCGCCCATCAATCGAGTAGAAACGCCCCATGAAGTTCCCCAAACGTATTCTTGCTTCCCTTCGGCATTGGCAAATTTCACATCAAAAGCCTTGGCGAAATTTTGCCCCAAAAAGTGTGAAGTTCCTGCTTGCAGTGCTTTACCATCCTGCATTAAAGCTTCGATGCAATAAGTCTCTTCGGCTCCTGCGAAACGTTCTGTTTCGGTTTTCAATCCTTTAATAACTGGAATAGCCATAAAATTCTCGGCAAATTCAGCATATACATGCATCATTTTTTCAGATTCCTCGATCGCTTCGCTTCGCGTTGCATGAGCGGTATGCCCTTCTTGCCAAAGAAACTCAGCTGTTCTAAGAAACAATCGGGTTCTCATTTCCCATCGCACCACATTGGCCCATTGGTTAATCAACAAAGGCAAATCTCTATACGATTGCACCCATCCCTTATAAGTAGACCAGATTATGGCTTCACTTGTAGGGCGAACAATAAGTTCCTCCTCGAGTTTTGCGTTAGGATCTACCATTAACTTACCCGGATTATCAGGGTCGTTTTTCAATCTATAATGAGTCACGATCGCACATTCTTTCGCAAAACCCTCGGCATTCTTTTCTTCGGCCTCAAACATGCTTTTGGGAACAAACAAAGGGAAATAGGCGTTTTGATGCCCTGTTTCTTTAAACATTCGGTCTAATTCAGCTTGCATTTTTTCCCAAATTGCATACCCATAGGGCTTGATGACCATGCAGCCTCTAACTCCTGAATTTTCGGCTAAATCAGCTTTTACAACCAACTCGTTATACCATTTTGAATAATCGTCCGATCTTGTGGTGAGGTTTTTGCTCATATTGAATAATTTGGCACAAATTTTGTTTTATTTTATTTAACTAAATAGTTTCGCAAAACTAACTATTTTTGTAATGTGCAACAATAAAAAAACCTACAGATATGAAAACTACTTTTTTTCCCTCTCCAAATAAAGCCTTTTATTCTATAATTGGAATTTTTAGTTTTCTAGTGACCTCCTGCAGTTCTTATCAAAACAGTTCCTACTATGATTCAGATGGAATATATGGAAATACTAATGTCAGAAATACCGAAAAAACAGCACAAAACAATTCAAGCAATCATTACAAAGAATACTTTAATTCTTTACAAAACGAAAACCAACCATCGGAATTTTTTACCGATGTTGAAAATTACAACTCAAACATTTCGAACTCAAAACAAAATGACAACCAAGGATATGACAATAGTTTTGGCGGCTGGGGAAGCAATGTAAGTAATCCTAATATAAATATTTATACTTCCAATTGGGGTTTAGGATGGGGATGGGATCCTTGGCTTGGAGGTAATTGGGGTATGGGATTAGGATGGGGTTGGAATTCTTGGTATGGTCCTAATTGGGGTTGGGGTTGGAATAATGGTTTTGGTTGGAACGGTGGTTTTGGTTGGAACGGTGGTTGGAATAACGGATGGAATTATTTCGGTAATGGATACAGCAACACCACTTATTCTCATAACACAAGCAGAAGAGGATCATCCTATTACAATTCTGGCAGCTTAAATCGAAATTACGACAATAGAAGATATTCCCAAAACAACGCCACTGCTAATAGGGAAACAAATTATATCAACTCTAGAAGCAACATTAACGAATCTAACGTAAACAGAACCATACCAACATTTACCCGAAGAAATGAGTCACAAACCCAAAACAATTCTTCCAATACAATTTCTAGAACCAGAACCTACTCGGACACAAACAGTTCTCGAAGCGAAAGAAGTGAAAGCTATACTCCATCAAGATCATACTCCCCGAGTTCTAATAGTTCATCAAGAAGTTCTAGCTCTTTTGGTGGTGGTGGAAGATCTTCTGGAAATGGCGGAAGAAGATAATTAGTAAATAATGTACGAATAAAAATTAATTTTACTTTATCAAAAATGAAAAAACAGCTATTCCTTTTATTTCTTGGCTTTACTTTCAGCCTCGCACAAGCGCAAGAAATCACGGATGCCCTCCGCTATTCTCAAGATAATTTGAACGGAACAGCACGTTTCAGCGCCATGAGCGGTGCTTTCGGAGCATTGGGAGGCGATTTATCATCCCTAAATGTTAATCCAGCCGGTTCGGCAGTTTTCTCCAACAATCAAATGGTGATAACCTTGGGCAATTACAATACAAAAAATAATTCGAATTATTTTGGGACTAAAACCACAGAGAAAGACAATTCCTTCGATTTGAATCAAGCTGGCGGTGTATTTATATTTAAGAACCAAAATCCAAAAAACGACTGGAAAAAGATTGCATTGGCTATAAACTATGAAAAAACAAATAATTTTAACAACTCGTTGTTTTCCGCAGGAACAAATCCTACGAATTCCGTGGCTGACTATTTTTTGAGTTATGCTAACGGCATTCCGTTAAATGTATTGGATGACTCAAATTACGAAGATTTAGGTCATGGCGAACAACAAGCTTTTTTGGGTTATCAAGGATTTATTATAAATCCGGTTGATGGTAATAATTCGAATAACACTTTATACACTTCAAATGTTCGCTCTGGCGGCAATTATTATCAGGAAAATTCTATTTCCGCTAATGGGTATAATGGAAAACTATCTTTCAATGCCGCAACTTCTTATAAAGACAAACTATATTTAGGAATAAATTTAAATTCCCATTTTACGGATTATAATCAGTCCTCCAGTTTTTATGAAGATAATAGCAATACGTTAGACAGTAATGACAGAATAAATAGGTTGCGATTTGACAATAATTTATATACCTATGGATCTGGATTCTCATTTCAATTGGGCGCCATTGCAAGAGTTACCAATGAAATTCGCTTAGGTTTAGCCTATGAATCGCCTATCTGGTACCATTTAAATGATGAGTTTTCACAAAGTCTGGTTTCTGTAAGAGGCAATATTGATGGCGAATTACCAAAAGTTGTGGTAGACCCCAGAATCACTAACATTTACGAACCTTATAAACTGCAAACCCCTAGTGAATTTAAAGGAAGTTTTGCTTACATTTTTGGGAAATCAGGTTTAATTAGTATTGATTATGCCATAAAAGATTATGGCAACACCAAATTCAAACCTGAAAATGATTCTTATTACAGAAGCGTAAACAACTACATGAGTTCTGTATTGGATAACACCAGCGAATTTCGAATTGGGGGTGAATATAAAATTGAGGCCTGGAGCCTAAGAGCGGGATACCGTTTTGAACAAAGTCCCTATAAAAACTCGACCACTATTGGCGATTTGAAAGGATATTCTGCAGGACTGGGATATAATTTTGGCGCTACCAAAGTAGATTTATCTTATGCCTCAGCACAAAGGGATTCCCATCAGGGATTTTTCAATCAAGGATTTAGTGACGGAACCCATATAAATACGACTACCAACACTATTTCTGCGACCCTTTTATTTGAATTATAGCTTTTTTATAGAATATCCTTAAAAAAATTGAAGAAAGCCATTTCATTTATTGAAGTGGTTTTTTGTTTTCGAAAGTTTGAAAATAGTTCCAATTACTTTCAATGAATACCAATTTTCGTCGGAATTCAGTGCGCTTCTTTTGAAATTGAATGCAACGCTAAATAGCTCTAAAAAAACAAAGGGTTATGCTTCTACAAATAAAAATTGTAATTTTGCAAAATTCCCAAAATACAGGAATTATAAATCTATGAGAACCAAGTCTTTAAAAAAGAATAAAATCAACGTCATCACCCTTGGATGTTCGAAAAATATATACGATAGCGAAGTATTAATGGGCCAACTACGTGCCAGCGGAAAAGAGGTAGTGCATGAGCAAGAAGGAAATATTATCGTCATCAATACCTGTGGTTTTATTGATAATGCCAAAGCAGAATCCGTAAATATGATTTTGGAATATGCCGACAAAAAAGAAAAAGGGCTAGTTGATAAAGTTTTCGTTACCGGTTGTTTATCAGAACGGTACCGACCTGATTTAGAAAAAGAAATCCCCAACGTCGACCAATATTTTGGCACAACAGAACTACCGGCTTTATTAAAAGCACTTGGCGCCGATTATAAACATGAATTATTGGGGGAACGTTTAACGACGACACCAAAAAATTATGCTTATTTAAAAATTGCCGAAGGTTGTGACCGTCCCTGCAGTTTTTGTGCCATACCAATTATGCGTGGAAAACATGTTTCCCAAACAATCGAAAAATTAGTGAAGGAAGCAGAAGGTTTGGCTAAAAATGGCGTGAAAGAATTGATCTTGATTGCCCAAGATTTGACCTATTACGGATTGGACATCTACAAAAAAAGGAATCTTGGCGAGTTGCTAGAGGCTTTGGTAAAAGTAGAAGGAATCGAATGGATTAGGTTGCATTACGCCTTCCCTACCGGTTTCCCTATGGATGTTTTGGAAATCATGAAACGCGAACCAAAAATTTGTAATTACATTGACATTCCGTTGCAACACATTTCAGATTCCATTTTGAAATCCATGCGACGCGGAACGACCAAAGAAAAAACAACAAAATTGCTACAAGACTTCCGTGAGGCAGTTCCCGGAATGGCTATTCGCACCACCTTAATAGTGGGTTATCCTGGAGAAACACAAGAAGATTTCAACATATTGAAAGATTTCGTTCAGGAAATGAAATTTGACAGAATGGGCTGTTTTGCTTATTCCCATGAAGAAAATACCCATGCCTATTTGCTCGAAGATGATGTTCCAGATGCTATAAAACAGGAACGTGCCAATGAAATCATGGAATTGCAATCTCAGATTTCTTGGGATTTAAACCAGGAAAAGGTCGGACAAACATTCAAATGTATTATCGACAGAAAAGAGGGAGACCATTTTGTGGGGCGAACCGAATTTGATAGTCCAGATGTGGATAATGAAGTTCTTATTGATGCTTCAAAACACTATGTGAAGACTGGCGAATTTGTGATGATAAAAATTATTGAAGCCACCGAATTTGATTTGTATGGCGAACCCATTTAGATTAACTATTTAAAAACCTAAGTGTTATGAAATCTATTCAAAAAATAGTAGCAAACCTGTTTATTTTGTTTTCTTTTAATATTGCTTTTGCACAGTATGGAAATGGTTATGGAAATAATGGTTATGGAAACAACAGAATGGGTCAAATGAGCCAAATGGATCAAGGAAGTCAACAAGAAAGCGAAAAAGTAATTCCTGTCGAAGTGACGGTTTCTAAAGTAATGAAAGAAATGACGGCTAAAATCAATCTTGATGAACTTCAGGTAATTGCTATTTCCAATGTCTTGAAAGAAACTATGAACTCACAAGGAAGAATACTAAAGCAGAATGCGACACAAGAAGAGCAAATGGAGAATTTTAAAATCCTTGGAGAAACTACGGATAGAAAGATATTAGAATTTTTAAACAAAGACCAAAAAGTAAAATACCTGATTTTTAAAGAACAAAGTAAAAACCCGAAAAAATCAAAATCCAAAAGAAAATAGAAACAAATCATTTTTTTGAACCCCAAAACTCAATCAAACAATATGACCTATTTAATGAAAAACTTCTTCTG
>JBIKPM010000180.1:0-4963 GCA_044357435.1 Flavobacterium sp.
TTGAGGGTTTTGTATCCAATTAAAGTTTTTTTTAAGATGCATAGCAGAGCTACGGAACGAAAAAAAGGGGAAAAGTGGGTGAAAAAGGCAAATTTTTTAGCAAATAGAAAAAGTTTAAATCACTTCATTTATAAATAATAAACAAAATAACCATCGCAATTTTATATGATGGTTATTTTATAAATGCAATTATGCTTTTAACATAAGTTGGTGCTTCATCTTTATTTATTGAGTTGTGTTTATAATATATATTTTAATGTAACACCATAGGTTCTTTGATCACCCAATACAGCGGCATACTGACCGGCATTACCTCCTGCCGGTAATAATTGTTCAAAATAATTTTTGTCCAGTAAATTACGACCCCAAACAAAAACAGATAATCCTTCTGAAGCTCTAAAACCAATACGTCCATTAAAAATGCTATATCCATTCACTACTAAATATTTAGAAGGTGTGGCACTTGATGAAAATGAAGATCGTGAATAAGAATCTATGGCTACAAAAAATTTCCCTTTATTTCCAAAAAATTGTCCCCCTTTGGATAAATCGCCCCCTAACGTTCCTGCCCATTTTGAAATTCCAGGTAATTCGGAGCCTGAAATATCTTTAGAATAGATTGATTTCCCATCTACTTTTAACCCAGTTTCTTCAAGTGGAAGCGGCGCATTTTTGAAACTCACATACTGACCTTCAGTATAAGAAAGTGCGGCATTGAACGAAAGATTTTTAGACACCGTAATTCTACCGTCAAGTTCTGCTCCACGAACGCGAACTTTTTCTGCATTTGCAAGATAACCCCTGTTTAATGTTGGGTCTTCACTTTGAACCAATGTTTGATAATTTTTTATGTCAGTATTATAGACTGTAAAATTAATTAAGGTATTGTTAAATGGATTTGTTTTTACGCCAACTTCGTAATGATTCACTTCTTCTGATTTTACCTTAGCAAGTTCTGTTATAGGACCATTGGCATCCGTAGGTATTCCACCAACATTAACGCCAACTGGTTTGTAACTGCTTGCATAAGTTGCGTAAGCGTTAAAATGCTCAGACGGCTTGTATGCAACGGTTAAATTTCCAGAAAAGTTGGTATCTTCAACATCCACTTTAAAAGCTTGATTAGAATACACTTTATTTCTTAATCCAATCAATTTAGTCTGTGTTGCTGCATTATAACCCGATAAATCTCCACCTCCATATGTCGTTCTGCTGTAGTCCAATTTCTTTTTGTCGTAATTATACCTCAACCCAGGAAGAACGTGAAGGTAATCCGTGATTTTCCAATCAAGTTGGCCAAACACTGCTCCACTAAACGTATCTAATGTGTTTTTAGTTTTTATTCCGTATCCATCTAAAAGACCCGGAGTAGCCCACAATAATGCTGTTGGAGTTCCATTTGCAGCATCCTGAGAAAAACGCCATTGATATTTTCCAGCCTCTTCAATTTGGACAGGATCTGCTTGAAGGTTTTGTCCAATAGCAAACACACCAACTACACCGCTAACACGAGATAAAAAGTCTCCTGCATAGCGAACTTCTTGCGACCATTGATTGTGTTTAGATGTTGCTTGAGATAGTTTAAGCACTTGAAGTCCAGTGAAATCCCTATCATTTGAAGGATCCCAATTCCAAAAACGATAGGCTGAAGTTGAGGTAAGTGTTCCTTTTCCAATTTTAGCTTCTAAATTAACCGAGGCTCCTCCTAAATCTTGATTTGACCTCCATGGTGTATCGGTATCAATTTTACGGTCAAATGGATTTGTGCTAGGAAGTTTGTACCCAAGGTCTGCGATAATATTGTTAAATTGACGATAGCTATCACGAAGGGTAGGCGCAACACCTGCTACTACTTGCGCATAACCATTTGGTCTTTGTTTTGTATAGTCAGCTGCTAAAGTAATTCCAATGTCTTCTGTTGGCTTATACAACAACTGCCCTCTTACTCCTTGATTGTTTAAATCATTTACGGAGTTCCCTGTAGCAACATTTTCAAGAAGTCCATCACGTTGTGTTCCCGAAAAAGACAATCTACCGGCAATTTTTTTTGTTAGGGCACCTGTTACCGAGCTTTTTGCCTGAATGAAACCATAATTACCATAACTTAGCTCAAAGGTTGCTCCTGAAGTAAAACTTGGTTTACGAGTCGTAACGTTGAATGCACCTGCTGTAGTATTTTTTCCAAATAATGTTCCTTGTGGTCCACGCAATATCTCGATTTGGTCTACATCAACGAAATCAAGAGTAGTAGCAGCCGGTCTCGCATAATAAACTCCATCTACATAAAATCCTACCCCAGGATCGATACCGTCATTGGTAAGACCAAAAGTGGAGCCAAGACCACGAATATTTAAGGTTGTATTTCTCGGATTTGAGGAATACAACTGTACAGAAGGTGTTAACTCTTTTAAACGATTAACATTGAATGCCCCTGCTACTTCGGCCTGTCTTCCTCCTATTACGGATATAGCAATTGGTACATTTTGTGCTTTTTCAATTCTTCGTCTTGAGGTTATCACTACATCATTTAGTTGGTTTACAATCTGTAAGGTAATTTGAAGTTCTTTCTTCGGTAATTCTGCATAGTCTAATTGAACCGTTTTGTAGCCTTCTTGAACGATTATTAGTCCGAAAGGAAGTTTATCATGGGTATCAATTGAGAATTTACCATTAGCATCTGATACCGCATTGTATTTGGTTCCCCTTAGTAAAATATTGACCGATTCTATTGGGTGATTTTCTTTGTTTTTAATAACTCCTTCAACTATGGTTTGTCCAAATATTGAAGAGAATATAAATATCAGTGCTATTGTTGTTATTGTTTTTAAGTGTTTTGTTTTCATTTTTATATTTATTATATGTAATTAGTAGAGTTTAAGATTAAAAAATTATTAAAGGCAGCACATCTGCATCATTTTACAATCTTGAATTTCAATTTTTACTACTACTTTTTTTAAGGATTGTTCTTCTAAAAAAGCGAACCTGCTTTGATACTTTTTCATGCGTTTAAATTTGTCTTGTTAATAATGCGTTAAATCCAGTGCAAATATATAATTAATTCTATAAAACAAGTAGAGTTTAAAAAATATTTTTTTATTTTTTTTCTAGTGAAGCTATTGTAATACCTTCCATTGCTTTTAAAGTTTCATCTCTAATAGCGATTAATCCGTGTCTTAATAGGCAATCAGCTTCGTTTATACAATCGGAACATGGCTCATAAAAATTGAGTGATGCACAAGGAAGTAAGGCAATGGCACCATCAAAAAATCGATGAATTTCGGCTAAAGTAATTTCATTTTTAGATTTTAAAAGATAATAACCCCCATATTTACCTTGCTTACTACTCACAAAATGACCTCTTTTTAATTCCAATAAAATTTGCTCCAAAAACTTTTTAGGAATATTAGCTGCTTCGGCTATTTCAATAGTTTTGGCAATATAGCCTTGCTCTTGTTGCGCCAAGTAAAGTAAGGCCTTAAGGGCATATTTTGTTTTATGTGATAACATAATAATATTAATTGCTAACTTATTCTAGTACACTTTTTCTTGAATGCTTCGCTAGTTCATTTTATAGAATTGGAAAGAGATTTTTAGCTACCAATCTCCACCAGAACCTCCACCGGAGAATCCGCCGCCTCCAAATCCACCTCCGAAACCGCCGCCTCCAGAAGAAGAACCTCCTCCAAACCCCCCGGAAGAACCGCGTCCGCCAGCCAAACTGCTCAATATAATTACATCAAATAAACTAGGTCCACCTCCAGAACTTCCAGAATTACCACCACCTTTTTTGTTTTTCGATATAATGGCGAAAATGATAAAAACAATAATTATAATGGGCAAAATAGGGAATTTTTTCTCCTTAATTTGTTTTCGCTCTCCTTTGTATTTGCCTTTGAAAACATCAAAAAGTGCATCGGTCCCTTTGTCCAAACCCCTGTAATAACTCCCTGCTTTAAATTCTGGAATGATAATATTTCTGGTGATTTCCCCTCCAATTCCGGCAGTTAATCGATCTTCAAGCCCATAACCTGCTGATATCCAAATTTTCCTTTCAGCTTTTGCCAATAAAATGATAACGCCGTTATCGTTTTTTGCCGTTCCGCCTATCCCCCATTTTTGTCCCCATTTTGGAGTGAGAATACCAATATCCTCCCCTTTCAAACTTTCGATGGTGATAACCACGATTTGAGTAGAAGTAGAATCAGAATAGCGGATGAGTTTTTCTTCCAGCTGTGCTTTTTCTGTAGTGCTCAAAACATTGGCATAGTCATATACCGAAGTTTGAAAATTCGGTTTTTCAGGAATGTTATATTGGGCAAAACTGACTTGAGTAAACAAGAAACAAAGAAGCATTTTCAATAAAATTGAAGTAAGTTTTTTTTGTAAAGTCATTATCCTTTCGATATTTCATTAGATAATTCATTCGTGTCGCCTTCCTCATAAGGAAAGTGGCGGCGCAACTGTTCGCCGGCTTTTGTAATGCCTTCGATCAATCCTTGCTTGAAATTACCAATTTTAAATTGAGTCGCCATAACATTTTTCGTACTGTCCCAAAAATCTTCCGGTACTACATCATTAATGCCTTTATCTCCACAAATCACGAATTTCTTATCAGTTGCCGCAATATATATCAAAACCCCATTTTTGAGTTCAGTTGCATCCATTCCTAATTCATGAAAAACTTCCAAAGCCCTATCAAAAGGCACTTTGGAAGTTGTATTTTCTATGTGAACCCTAATTTCGCCAGAAGTTTCTTTTTCAGCCATACGAATGGCTTCTACAATTTCTTGTTCTTCTTCTTTGGTTAAAAAATCTTCTGATTTTGACATTTATTTATGTTTTAAATTCCCCTTTGGATTTGGGGGATTTAGAATTTTACTTCTACAGGTTTTTCAGCTCCAGCAACCGATTGGAAATAGGCTTTCTCCTTGAAACCAAAGGCTCCTGCAAATAGCGAATTCGG
>JBIKPM010000181.1:0-4951 GCA_044357435.1 Flavobacterium sp.
GGGGGAAGAAACAAAATAATTACCGTATCCAATTGTTTAAATGTCGAAAGGGAATTTGAAACAGTATCACTATCTAAAGAATCTCTGGCCATAAACAGCCCTGATAAATTGGAGCAATATGGCGTTAGAGAAATTGGGAAAACTAATTTTTTAATAACCCAATGCGTTGATGAGGATGGTGACGGCATTTCTGATGTTTTGCTATTCCAGCCAAAAATAATGGCACATTCGAAGAAAAAACTGGAACTTGTCCGTACTTCCGATGTACCAAAAGCAAGTGAAATTTGGTGCTATTCGAGATTTGTTCCTGAAAGAATCGATGATTATGCATGGGAAAATAACAAAGTGGCTTTTAGAACCTATGGTCCCGTTGCCCAAAAAATGACAGAAGACAAAGTCAAAGGCGGTACTTTAACAAGCGGTATTGATGCATGGTTAAAAAGGGTGGAATATCCAATCCTAAACAAATGGTATGAAAAATATACCAATGGAACTGGTACGTACCACAAAGATACTGGCGAAGGTTTAGACAATTTTCATGTTGGAGACAGTCGTGGAATTGGTGGTGTTGCCTTAAAAGTGGATAGTGTATACTATTTTTCTAAAAATTTCACCACTTGGAAAACGATTACGACAGGTCCTATTCGAACAAGTTTTATTTTGACTTATGCTGACTGGGATGCTGCCGGTAATAAAATCACGGAAGAGAAACATATCAGTTTGGATTATGGTAGTTTCCTTTCAAAATTCGAAATTTCAGTCTCGGGGACCAAGACGCTTTCAACAGGAATAACCTTGCACAACAATGACGGAAAAACAGAAGGCAATCTTAAAGAAGGCTGGATAGATTATTGGCAACCTCTTGATGATTCTGAATTGGGAACTGGAATTGTCTTTCCTGAAAACACTGCCATAAGTTTTGAAAAATATGTTACTTCCAATAAAGATTTGTGCAATCTATACGCAACCCTAAAAGTAAAGAACAATAAAGTGGTTTATTATGCCGGTTTTGGATGGAAAAAAGAAGGGACATTTACCACAAAAGAAACTTGGGAAAATTATCTAGGTCTGTTTGCACAGAAAATAAACAATCCGATTAATGTAAAAATAAAATAACAAACTGTATTACTTCTCAAAATAAAAGCCCGAAGTCTATTTTGAAACTTCGGGCTTTTATTTTGGTTGACTTAAAATTATGTCTTTTTAAAGCTAAAATTCTTTTTCCCCAATTTCGCTTGTTGGGAGTTTATTTTTACTAGTCAATTTATTAAAATTGTAGCTAAAATTAAGTAATAAAACATTGGTTTCGTAGATATAATTTGTTGTAGTGTAAAAATCATTGCCCCAAGTGGTAATTCTTTGCTGGTTCGAATCCATATTGCCAAAGTTGATGTTTTGCCATTGCAGCCCTAAGCTGCCTTTTCCGGCTAAAATAGTTTTCTTTACAGAGATATTAGGCGATAGAAATCTGGAGTCTTCTCCTTGAGCCGTTGGTTTTGCCGAAGTGTAATTTACATTGGCGACAATACTCCAATTCTTATCTAAATTAAAGGTGCTGTTCGCATTCACAGAATAAACCCAATTAGAATTATTCACCGTTGACGTTTCTTCTAAAACGTTTAGATTACCGCTAATTTTGTAATTATAGATATTGCCCCCAACAAACAGCGACATCCATTTTATAGGTTTGAGATTGGTTCCAAATTCCAAACCAATAAGCCTTGCTTTTTCTGCATTTGTGAACAATCGATTCAGAATAGTATCGGCATACACACTATTTACCCTTTGAATAGGATTTTTAATGTTTTGATAATATAAAGTGGTGAATAAAGTTCCTTTTTCGAAGGTATGATTCATTCCTAATTCTACCAAATCAACGAATTGAGGCAGCAAATCAGGGTCTCCTTGCTCGAGTGTTTCAGAGTGTTCTCTTTCTGGTATAGGGTTCAACTCAAAATTATTATTGCGTTGCACTCTTTTACTATAGCCCACTTTGGCATTCCAAGAGTTATTGAAAGTATACAATAAATTCGCCGACGGAAAAAGGTTGCTTAAATTCAAAAGATGGGGGTCGATATCAGTAGATAATACAACTTCCCGTGCAGAATATTCATAACGCAAACCGGCTACATATTGCATTTTATCTGCTTTACCGGAATATTGGGAATACACTGAATTGATATGATTGTTGGCTTTTGCAGTCCCTTTAAATTTTGAATTGTCCACTGGCGGAATTGGCGTTGGAATAAGAATATAATCAAACGTGCCGTCTTGTTGGTCATTTCGATATTGATACCCACTCTCCCATTTGCCCGTTCCTATTGGGATTACATAATCCAATTTAAAGCGAAAACCAATAATTGGGTTAGTGTATGGATTATTTACTTCTTGTAAAACGATAGATTTTGTAGGCAAGTCCAAGTTTTTATTGATGGTATTACCGAATAAATTAGCGTGTTCATAAAGCAGTGAACTCGTTAATGTTGAGTGGTTTGTAAAAGTGTGGGTATAATCAAAGTTACCCAACGTAAAAGTACCTTCTTTGGTTTGCACATTCGAATTGAAATAGTTACTTTCATTTAAAATTTCATTAGAAGTTAATTCAGAAGTAGTATTGTTATAAACGATGTCCGCACGTCTGGCTTGGAATTTTTTGCCCACGAAAAAACCGAAGTTAAAAACATCATTGGTATTGGCGGTATAAACAACCGATGCTTTGCCGGAATAATTGTGTTTATCAAAACTTCTTTCTCCACTGGATGGAAATCGGGTTATGGTATTATCGCCGAAGTTTTTGGTGAATACATTTCCTTCTCGAAAACCATTGACATCATTCCTCTGGTAGTTAGTACTAACGGCGATGTCTAATTTATTTTTTTTATAGTTAAGCGTAAGATCTCCACCAAAACGTTTGGGTTGTTCCAGATTATTATAATCGCCTGTACTTGGCAATCCTCCCATACCATTTACCGCTATGGCAATGCCATCCGTAGTTCCCTTGGACGTGACAATATTTATAATACCCCCTTTTCCGTCGGGGTCATACTTGGCCGAAGGTGCTGTTATCAATTCAATGTTTTCAATGGTATTCGCTGGTAATTGACTTAAAACTGTGGCTGCATCTGTTAAAACGGGTTTTCCGTTGACTAAAACCATAAAGCCATTTGATCCTCTAACACTAATGTCTCCTTGCCCGCTAACCGTTACCGAAGGCAAATTTTTTACAACATCAATGGCAGAACCGCCCTTGGCTGTTTGAAATTGGTTGGCTTTGTATAGCTGTTTGTCTATTTTATTATAGGAAGCTGATTTTTTACCCAGAACCACGACTTCTTCTAAAGATTGGGCAGTTCGTTTTAATTTAATGGTATCTAATTGGATTTGTTGATTGTTTTGTACCACAATGTTTTCCAGCAAACGAGTCTCATAGCCCACAAAAAACAATTTTAGTTTGTATTTCCCCGGACTGATATTTTGAATAAAAAAAACTCCATTTTTTTTGGATAACGTACCTGTTACAACTGAAGAATCGAGCGAATTTAGCAAAGCTATACTGGCGTAATCGATTGCTGCCGCATTTTGATTATCTAAAACCGTCCCTTTTATGGAACCATTCTGTGCCACAACAGCGTTTGCAAAAAGAAGTATCAATAGTATTATAAAGCAGTAATTTTGTTTTGACATTTATTATTATTTTTTGATTTATTGGTTTTAGACTGCAATATACACAAATGGTTTATTTCTTATATAAAACAAAGGTTCACTTGTAGATAGATTATTTCCTTTTGGTGTCCGTTACGCCTTCTTTTATCGAAAAATCAGCAAACCGTAACGCTTATTCTCTCAAATCAGCCACTTTTTTCAAACTGCGATAAATTCCCCATTTTGGACGAATAAAATTATTGTCAGGTCTAATCGTTTCTATATCCGGATTACTACACGAGAGCAGTTCCTTCCCGTCTCTTATCCCTTTTATAACAATAGAATAGCTACCGTTAGCTCCCACATTTATAACCTCGGTAATTTGAACTCAAGTTCACTCGAGTTCCGAAAGGTTCATGCTGGCCAAAATAGTTTCGTTATTGTGAACCACAGTGAGTTGATTCACCGTCGCTTTTTTTTTGCCGTTAAAGTAAATATTAGGAAGATTTTGTGATCCACCGACGGCTTTTATTTGGTGCAAGTGTGTAAAACTGATTGAAGGCTGAAATCCTTTTGGAAGTTTAAATTTCCATTGATAAGTAATGGTTTCGCCTAAAGTTCCCTACAAATTATCTGGCGATCCTTCATAGGTTTTGATTTCCACCCTTTGTTTTTTTGAGCCACATCAGCGACCGGTTCATTTTCTGTTGTGGTTGTCTTATCCACATTAATATAATTGATATGAGAATAGAATTCGAAAACATTTTCTTTTAATCCGCGTCCCAAACTTCGGCAATGTGTCTTCCAAAAGAGGCGTGATTTCCCAATGCATTATGATCTGCTGTTTCCACGGCCGATTTTCGAGAGGCCAATACGCTACTTAATTCATACGTTTCTCCTGGATCATCTGCTTTTTGAACTATTTGCGAATGGGATAAAAAAGGAATTACAAAAAACACTAGTGCAAAATTAAATTTCATTCAGGTGAGTTTTATTGATTTATTTTTTTACCAAAAATATGCAAAGGCACATGATTAAGTAATAAGAATTTTTTGCTGTCGTATAAATAATTCATCAATTCGTTCTATAGACAATAACCGTAGCCAATTCAAAAAAACAAAATGTGACATTATATTTTGCTTATTACTTATATTATCGCGAATATATTTAGAAAAAAGATAATTTGGTGTTTTAAAACCATAAATCTTTCTTGGCCTACTATTTAACTTATTCATCACCAATAACGTATCGCTAATATTAACATTATCCAACTCCATTTTTTTTGGAAAATATTGTCTGATTAATTTGT
>JBIKPM010000021.1:0-14260 GCA_044357435.1 Flavobacterium sp.
TGTGTTTTTGTATGGGTTAAATGTGCTGTTTGATGTGTTTTTGTAATTTTTTTTTCCTTTTTTAATTAAGAATTATGAAAATTTATCTATATTATTGTACCCAATTACTAATTAATTAACCAAAATTTTATAAAGTATGAAATTATTGAATTGCTTATTTTTTGTTTTCTAACTCCCTTTTCTTTTATTTATGGGAGATAATAAGATATTATCATAAATTATGAAAATAATAAATGAAAATGAATTTTCCACATAATAGTAAACAAAAATTTTAATTAGGGGAGTTGCCAAACCCCTTTAAAAAAAAACAAGGATTGGGATTATCAAGTTTAAAGTTCATTGATTGGTTAATTTGGTATTTACATAGTTTTACACAAAATACAACCAAACAATTTATATTAGTAAGAAATTGAAAGAAAACAGAATGGACTCTATACTGTTTTGTTTGCTTACTATAATTACGATTTTTTGACCCAATATTAATTTTTATTAAATTTATTAAACATTTAAATCAATCACATTATTATGAAAAAAATATTTTTTTTGCTAACCCTTTGGTGTTGTTCATTTACGACCTACTCTCAAGCTGATAAGGTAACTATCGAAAAGAGCGAAGCTGGAATTAAACTAAAAGTCAATGGGAGTGACTTAATGGTTAACGGTATGAACTGGGATTATTTCCCAATTGGAACAAATTACACATATAGTCTTTGGACACAGCCAGAGAGTGTTATTCAGCAAGCATTAGACGATGAAATGTCTTTGTTGAAGAACATGGGTGTAAATACAATAAGAGTGTATAGCGGTATGCCAAAAAAGTGGATTGAATATGTCTATACTAATTATGGTATTTATACGATGTTGAACCACTCTTTTGGCCGTTATGGCTTAACAATAGATGGAGCTTGGGTGCCAACAACAGAATATGCAGACGCTAAAACACGTAAATTACTTTTGAAGGAAGTAAAGGAAATGGCAGCCGAATATAAAGATACCAAAGGTTTGCTTTTGTTTTTGTTAGGTAATGAAAACAATTATGGTTTATTCTGGGACGGTGCGGAAACCGAAAACATTCCAGTAAAAGATAGAAAGTCTACAAAACGTGCTCAATATATGTATGCTTTATTCAATGAAGCTGTTGTAGCCATGAAGGCAATTGATGCTTCACATCCAATGGCAATTTGTAATGGAGACTTATTGTTTTTGGATATTATTGCCAAAGAATGTAAAGATGTTGATATTTTGGGTGTCAATGTGTATCGTGGAATTTCGTTTGGTGATATGTATGAACGGGTTAAAAAAGAATATGGGAAGCCTGTATTGCTTTCAGAATTTGGATCCGATGCTTTTAATGCTGTTGCCAATGCAGAAGAACAAAATGGACAAGCCAATATTTTAAAAGGAAATTGGAAAGAAATATATGAAAATGCCGCTGGAATGGGTAAATCTGGTAATTCGCTCGGAGGGTTTACATTTCAGTTTAGTGATGGTTGGTGGAAATTTGGTCAAACTAAAAATTTAGATATTCATGATTCTAATGCTTCTTGGTCAAATGGAGGTTATTCTTTTGATTATTCAAAAGGAGAGAATAATATGAATGAAGAATGGTTTGGAATTTGTGCCAAAGGCCCAACGAATTCAAAAGGAAACTATCAATTGTATCCAAGATCAGCCTATTATGTTCTAAAAGATGTTCACCAATTTAACCCTTATGCGAATGGAGCTTCTTTAGCCAGTTTGAATACTCACTTATCAGGAGTACAATTGATGGATGCTACTTTGAAAGCAAGAAGTGACAAAGCGGCCTTAGAAAGTCAAAAAGGAGGCAAAATTAAATTTTCTAGATTGGCGGCAGAATTTACTACTTTCAACACAGGTGGAAGTTTAATTACGACGCCATCTACGGCGGAAACTAATAGTACATCTACTCCAAACCAACTTGGTTTTGACCACATGCAATCCTATTTTGTTGGAGTAGAAGGAAGTCCTTCATCAAATTTGACAGCCAATGTGGATTTCAATATTTTAGGCAATGTAGCACTTAACCCTATTGATCAAATATTTTATGAAAATAGAGGTGCGCCAGTACTTGTAAATGGGTCTGATAATAGTACTGTAACCTTAAGTGATAATAACCGCGTGAGTGTATATAGAGCGAGTGTAAAATGGGATGAAAAATTATTTAATTTAAATGCATTTTATAGAACTGGCCATTATCATTGGGGGTATGAAGGGGATTTCTTTGGATTATATCCTGAGGCAAATTATGGGCCTAACATAGATACTTATAATGGTATTGCTCCTTTTGGGATGGAAGTAGAAGGAAAAAAAGGGTTCAATGGATTTAAATTAGCTTTTGGACCACAACTTTGGTGGGGAGCCAATCCAGCAGTGTTGCTAAAATATTCAAAAAAAATTAACAATTTTGATTTGACAGGTGTGTTTCATGAAGATTTAGAACAGCAAGGGGTCGCAAATACTTCTATTGCAATACCTCAACCCAAAACAAGAAAATTTACTTTACACGTCAATAGAAAATTAGGTAAATTCAGCTTTGATTTAGGAGGTATTTGGGCTGGGGAACCGCTTGTAGGAAGAGAGTACGACGTGGTAAGAGGTAATCAAGCTTTTACTAAAAAAATTGAGTCTAAGGACAACTTTGGTGGAAAAACAAAAATTACTTATACGGGTGGAAAATTTAATTGGTACGGACAGGCAGCAGCCCAAGGATTAGTTGCTGGTGGTGGTGCCGATTTAACCCAAACTTTTACTGGTTGGAGATTGAAAGAAAGTGGTAGTGGTAATCAATATAATTTTTTAACTGGAGCAACGTATACTATTGGTAAACTACAAATAGCACCTAATTTTTTGTGGCAGGAACCTATCGAAGGGCCAGTTACAACAGATGCTGTGGGAGGTAGAGCTAGAAATATAGTGACCGATCCATTTATAGTGAGAGGTAATAGAAAGCAATTAGCAGCCGAATTATTGTTAACCTATGATGCCACTCCAGGTACTTGGATGTATGAGTGGGACAATGACCGTTCCGAAGATGCTAAGTTTGCCATCAGTGCAGGATTTGTTTTCCGTCACTTTTCTACTACTCAAGATGCCGCTATTGGTTTCTTGGCTAACAGAACCGCTTTTGCTTTTGAAGGAGCTGCTCCAGCTAAAGATTTATGGGAAACAAATGTAAGAATTGTATCCAAATTAAGTCCAGATTTGGGTTTAATTGCCACTATGTATGGTGGGCCGGCACAAGGGAATGGAAGTGATGCCCGAACCATTAAACGCTATGGAACAGATATAAGAATGAATTATAAAAAAGTTAAAGTAAGCTCATCTTTAAAAATAAACGACTGGGGACCTTTTGATTATCATAGAGATTATAATTTAACCTTTCCTGTACAATTCATGACTGACATTTCTTTTGGAATTGGTAAACAAGATTGGTTTGTGCTACCGGGAACCAGAATTGGTTTCAGAGGAACATGGCGTTCTTTAGATCAATATTCACCAAGATATTCACCAACTTTCGTACCGGCAAATACGTATCCTGCAGTACCAGTATTGAGTCCAGTTGGATTTGATAATGGTCAAGAATGGGAAATTAGAACGTATCTTCAAATAAACATTGGTAATTAATATAAATAAAAAAACAATGAAAATACATTCAATTTATAGTTCAAAAAAAACGAGTTTTGTCCTGATGGGTTTACTACTTGTTTTAGGATGTCAAACAGATGATTCCGATTTGCAAACAGTTAAAGGGTCAAGCACTGCCGAAATTTTTACAGATACTCCAATTGGTATGGGAACCAATTTTTACTTTCCCTACGGACCAGATGCAAATAATCCTCCAGGATCAAAATTTACTGCTTGGACAGTGGATCAGGAGGTAAGTTACATTGGGAATGCTTCGATGCGTTTTGATGTGCCTAATGCAGATGACCCCGAAGGGAATTTTGCAGGGGCTATTTTTAGAGTAGATGGTGCAGGTCGTGATTTGTCAGGATACGACGCACTTACTTTTTGGGCAAAAGCTTCACAAGGGGTTACTATTAGCGAATTTGGTTTTGGGGAAGATTTTTACCCAAACAAATACATTACCACATTGACAAATGTTAGTCTCGGAACAGCATGGGCAAAATATATTATTCCAATTCCAGATGCTTCAAAGTTAGTAAACGAGAAGGGTATGTTTAGATACGCTGCGGGTTCACAAGGAACAAATAATAAAGGGTATACGTTTTGGATTGATGAACTTAAATTCGAAAAATTGGGGACAATTGCACAACCTCAACCTAAAATAATGGGTGGACTTGATGTTGTTCAGCCGAGTTTTATCGGCTCAGAAATAACTCTAACAGGTCTAACTCAAACATATAATTTGGCTTCTGGTCTAAACCAAACAGTAAATACAGCACCATCTTACTTTACATTTGTGTCTTCAGATAATACTATTGCTACAGTTAATGAATTAGGAGTTGTAACACTCGTAGGTAGTGGTACTGCAACTATTACTGCTACTTTAAGAGGGTTGAATGCTAAGGGTTCTCTTAAAATTAATGCAGGTTCAGCATTTGTAAATGCACCAAACCCTTCACTACCTCAGACCAATGTAAATTCTATTTATAGTAATTTTTACTCAGGAGTAACTGGATTTAATCCAGGAATTTTTGCTGGTCCAAACACAAGTAATATTTCTATTCAAACATTTGGTAATAATCAGCATTTAAGTTATCAGTCTATAGATTATGTTGGTTTAGGGTGGACTGGTACTGTAAATGTGTCTAATAAGACAATGATACATTTAGATATTCAATTGAAAAATACCGCTGTATCAGACTTAAGAATAGAGTTAAAAGACTTTGGTCCTGATAATATTGATAATAATTATGGAGCAGGCAATGATTCCGCTGGTGGTTATATTTTATCTAACCAGTTAGTTCAAGATAATTGGGTTAGTATTGATATACCTTTAAATCAGTTTACGTTATCAACTGGTGGTGGTGGATCGGGTTTATTTAATCGAAATAATTTAGGCTTTGTTATTTTTGTTTCTAGTAATGGAGCATCTTTCTTAGTCGATAATATTTATTTTTATTAATAATAAATTCAAAATTTATAAATAATTTAAGATGTATAATAGTATAGTCATAAAATGCTCAATTATTAAATTTAATAAGATAGGTTTGTGTCTTTTGAGTTTTCTATTCGTTTTTGGCTGTCAAACTGACGATGAGAATTTACAAGACACCAAAAACTCTAATACAGCAGAGGTTTTTATAGATGCTCCAATAGGTATGGGTACTGATTTTTATAAGCCTTATGGTCCGGACGCTTCTAATCCGGTGGGATCTAAATTTACAGCTTGGACAATTGATAAAAAAGAAGGTTACAATAGTACTATTTCTATGCGATTTGATGTGCCGAACTCTAATGACCCAGAAGGAAATTTTGCTGGGGCAGCTTTTATAATAGATGGTGTTGGACGTGATTTAACTGGCTATGATGCACTTACTTTTTGGGCAAAAGCTTCGCCACATGGTGTTACTAATTTAGAATTTGGTTTTGGTGAGGATTTTGGCGAAAATAAATATCAGGCAACTATTAAAGGTGTAAGTCTTGGAACCTCTTGGGTAAAATATATTATTCCAATGCCTGATGCTTCAAAATTAGTAAAAGAAAGAGGTATGTTTAGATATGCTGCAAATACTCAAGTTACTAAGGGTAAAGGTTTTGCATTTTGGATTGACGAACTTAAGTTTGAAAAATTAGGAAGCTTAGCACATTCAAGACCTCTTATTTCTAATGGTGAGGACAAAGAAGATATCAAATTCTTAGGAAATCGTTTTAGCATGGCTGATTATTCGTTATCACAAACATTTAATATGGCCTCTGGAGTTAATCAAAAAGTTACTGCCGCACCATCTTATTTTTCTTTTGTATCATCTAATACTGATGTTGCTACGGTAAGTGAAGCGGGTATTGTAAACATTGTTGGTATAGGAATATCAAAAATAACAGGTTCTATTGCAGGGGTTAGTGCAGTTGGTTCTTTAACGGTTAAAGTTCCTGGAATATTTCCTATTGCTTCGGACCCGATTTTACCTCAAAGTAGAGTGATTTCAGTATTTAGTGATAAATATGCTAATATACCTGTAAATTTCTATAATGGATATTGGCAGCCATACCAAACAACGGAAGGCGGTTTAACTGTTATAAGCAGCCAGAATGTATTAAATTATACCAAGTTTAATTTTGTTGGTACTGGGCTTAAAAATCCTATAGATATTTCGGAGATGACACATTTTAGCGTTGATATCTTAATGCTTGAGTTGCCTACTGATATTGACCTTCTTCTAACATTTAAGAATGAAAGTACTAAGCCTAATACTTTTCAACAAAACCGCATTGGTCAAAATTATCAACTAGATGCAAGAGCTCCAGTTGTTTTTCCTGATACTGGTTTTCAAGCAGGAGTATGGGCAACAATAAAAGTTCCTATCAGACCAAAATCAGATATAGCAAATCTGGATAAGACAGGTGTAAGTGTAATAATCATTGAAAACATAAAATCTTCTAAAGTAAAAACTCTTTATATGGATAACATGTATTTTTATAAAGAATAACAATAATATTAATAACAATAAAAATAACAATTATGTATACAATATTTAAACAACAAAAAATGAATATAATAAATAAAAATTTAATGTTTATAAAAGCAATACTTTTTAAGTCTTTTCTTTCGGTATTAACTCTGTTTGTCATCTCAAGTTGTTCAACCGATGATAAACAAACTGTCGTTACAAAAACACAGTTAGTGATGAGCGAAGAGTTTGATGTTGATGGAGCTCCAAAAACTGCATTATGGAGTTACAATTTGGGTACTGGAAATAATGGTTGGGGTAACAATGAGTTACAATATTATACCGATGCTTCTCAAAACATTAAAGTAGAGGGAGGAATGCTAAAAATTACAGCCATAAAAGAATCTTATATGGGTTCTGGATATACATCTGCAAGAATTTTAACAAAAGGAAAATTCGAACAAAAATATGGTCGTATCGAAGCCCGAATCAAAATGCCTTGGGGCAAAGGTTTATGGCCTGCTTTCTGGATGCTAGGAGCAAATTCAGATACCGTTATATGGCCTCAATGTGGCGAGATCGACATCATGGAATATTTGGGTAGTAAACCTACTTCAATGTTCGGAACGGTTCACGGGCCAGGATATTCTGGTGGAAATGCAATTTCTAAAAACTATACTTTAATCAATGATAGATTCGATAACGATTTTCATGTTTTTGGTATCGAATGGGGCGAAAATTACATTAATTACTATGTTGATGATAAGCTTTATAACCAAATTACACCAAAGGATGTTCCGGGAGAATGGGTTTTTAACCAACCATTTTACATTATTCTGAATATGGCTGTTGGCGGAAATTTCCCAGGTTCACCAAATGCTGAGACAGTTTTCCCCCAAACAATGACAATTGATTATGTAAGGGTTTATCAATAGTAATTGATCGAAAGTTTACAAAAAAGACAGAACCAATTTAGGCTTTTTCACTAAAGTTTAAATTGGTTTTAATTTCAAAAAACAGTTACAAACAAACCAATTAATTTTAAACTAACGCCTCGAACACTAAAAAATAAAAAGTTAGTCATTATTGGTATAATTCAAACAAAACAAAACAATGAACATAGTTGAATTAGAAGGTGAGAAATATTATAAAATAGCGAATAACGACGCCATGCGTCCCTTTTTCATGAGCATCGTAAGTGATTCCAATCATTGGTTGTTTATTTCAAGCAACGGTGGGCTTACTGCCGGAAGGAAAAACGCGGAATTTGCACTTTTCCCGTATTATACAGATGATAAAATTACCGAATTTGCTGATGTTACGGGTAGTAAAACTATTTTTCAAATTCGTTTTGATGATAATATATTGGTTTGGGAACCTTTTTCTGAGCGTTTTAATGATCATTATAATCTTACTAGAAATTTATATAAAAATTTTTACGGAAATAAAATCATTTTTGAAGAAATTCATAATGATTTACAATTGACTTTTCGATACGAATGGAATTCAACCAATATTTTTGGATTTGTAAAAAAATCAGAAATCATAAATAATTCTAATAAAGACTACAATATTACGGTTCTAGACGGTCTCCAAAACATTATGCCCCATGGTGTAAGCAGTGATTTGCAAAATAGCACCAGTAATTTGGTTGATGCATATAAAAGAAATGAATTACATGCTGAAAGTGGTTTGGGGATTTTTGCACTAAGTGCCATTATAGTTGACAAGGCTGAACCTAGTGAAGCACTCAAGGCAAATATTGTCTGGTCTTTAGGAATGAAAAATCCAACTTATTTACTGTCGTCAAAACAACTTCCCGCTTTTAGAAAGTTGCAAAAAATATCAGGGGAAACAGATATAAAAGGCGAAAAAGGAGCTTATTTTATTTCTAATGATTTGTATTTACCGCAAAATTCTTCAAAAGATTGGAAAATTATTGCCAATGTTAATCAAAGTCAATCCCAAGTTGTTCAGCTATGTGAATCCATAATACGTGATAAAACTATTGAAAATCAAATTTTTGCAGATGTTGAATTAGGGAAGCAAAATCTTATAGCGCTTAATGCATCTGCCGATGGATTGCAATTTACGGCAGATAAATTAATTGACACAAGACATTTTTCCAACGTGCTTTTCAATATTATGCGAGGCGGAATTTTTGATGAAAATTATCAAATTGACAAGAAAGACTTTGTTCAATATTTAGAAAAAGCTAACAATGAAATTTTTGAAAAAAATCAATCTTTTATTAAAAATCTAAATGAAACATTTTCTTATGTTGAATTACTTGATTTATTAGAAACTCAAGATGATGAAGATTTGGAACGACTTTGTACAGAATATTTACCCTTAAAATTTAGCCGTCGTCACGGAGATCCAAGCCGTCCTTGGAATAAATTTTCTATAAACACCCGAAGTGAAATAGATGGTTCAAAAATACTGGATTACGAAGGGAACTGGAGAGATATTTTTCAAAACTGGGAGTCTTTAGCTCATGCTTATCCTAACTTTATCGAGGGTATGATTCATAAATTTTTGAATGCTTCAACATTTGACGGATACAATCCTTACAGAGTTACTAAATCTGGATTTGATTGGGAGGCCATAGAGCCAGATAATCCATGGTCTTATATCGGATATTGGGGTGATCATCAAATTATTTATTTGTTGAAATTTATAGAATTTATAGAAAAGTATTATCCAGGCAAGTTAAATTCTTATTTTGAAAAAGAATGCTTTGTCTATGCGGCTGTTCCTTATACGATAAAATCCTATGAGGACATCTTAAAAAATCCAAAAGACACCATTGAATACAATCACCATTGGGAGAAAAAAATAATTGAAAGAAGAGAGAAAACAGGAGCAGATGGTGCTTTGTTACGCAACAATAACGATGAAATTTATCATGTCAATTTTATTGAGAAAATATTAGCCACCGTTTTAGCAAAGATGTCAAACTTCATCCCTGAAGGAGGAATTTGGATGAACACCCAACGACCTGAATGGAATGATGCCAATAATGCTTTGGTAGGAAATGGTGTTTCTATGGTTACGCTATGTTATTTAAGACGGTTTTTAAAAACTTTTCAAAAATTACTGGATTCATCCAATTTAGAAACCATTAAAATCTCTAATGAAATGGTAGAATTCTATCACGAGGTTAGAGAATGTTTAGTAGAAAACCAACATCTACTGTCAGGAAAAATTGATGATACATCTCGTAAAAATATTTTAGACCGATTAGGCAAAGCCGCATCAGAATATCGTTTTCAAGTTTATAATAGTGGATTTTGGGGTAAAAAAAGAACCCATTCTATGTCTGGATTAAAAACATTTACCAAGGTGTCTTTAGCTTTTATAGAGCATTCCATTGAAGCGAATCAAAGACCTGATAAATTGTATCATGCCTATAATTTGATGTCAGTTGAAAATGAGGGTGTGGTTATTTCTAATTTAAGCGAAATGCTCGAAGGACAAGTAGCTGTTTTAAGCACAGGCTATCTCACAGGAACACAATCATTAGAAATTATTGATGCCTTAAGGAACAGTGCTTTGTATCGCCCAGATCAAAACAGTTATATTTTATATCCGAATAAAGAATTGCCTAAATTTTTGGAGAAAAATAATATTCCAATAGCAAGTGTTGAAAAATCACAATTGTTAACTCAATTAATGAACAATCAAAACAATACTATTTGCGATATGGATGTTAAGGGAAATTATCATTTTAATGGTAATTTTCATAATGCCAACGATTTAAAAGACGTATTAAATCAACTTAAAAATCAAGATAAATATCGCGATTTAGTTGAAAAGGAATCAGAATATGTTTTGCAAGTTTTTGAAAATGTTTTTAACCATAAAGCATTTACAGGAAGGTCAGGCACTTTCTTTGCTTTTGAAGGATTAGGCTCTATTTATTGGCATATGGTTTCTAAACTGCATTTGGCCGTCCTGGAAGTGATAGAAAAAGCGCATAATGATAACGAGGATGTTTCAGTTATAAAAGCCTTGTCAATTCACTATGATGAAATAGGAAAAGGAATAGGTGTACATAAAAAACCCGAAGTTTACGGAGCATTCCCAACAGATCCCTATTCGCATACTCCAATGCATAGAGGTGCTCAACAACCTGGAATGACTGGACAGGTGAAAGAAGATATTCTTACCAGAAAAGGTGAGTTAGGAGTTAAAGTAGAGGAAGGCAGACTGTCATTTCAACCTAGTTTAATTCACGATAATCAATTTTTGCAACAAGAGGAAACAGTAAGTTTTATTGATTTTGAAAGCAAACCTTATTCGGTTACATTAGAAAAAGGAAGTTTGGCATTTACCATTTGTCAAGTGCCAATTGTATATGTAAGATCGCAAAAATCGCAAATAGAAGTGAAATATAAAGATAGCAAGATTGAAACCATTCAATCTTCAACTTTAAGTTACGAAGTGAGTCAAAAAATATTTCAACGAACAGAAGAGATTTTACAAGTTACGGTAGCCGTTAATATTTAATAAAATGAATAAAATAATAGTTATATCACTTTTATTGGTAATAACATTATTTTCTTGTAGTAGCCATTATATGAATTTGAAAACAACTGTTGTAATCACAGCAAAAGAAATATTAGGAAATTCAAAGTATCAAGCCATCAGTTACGGTGGCTATCGAACCAAAACAAGGGATGTTGTTCCTACAATTGCTCAAATAATAGAAGATTTGAGAATTTTATCGGCAATGGACATTAAAGTATTGCGAACTTATAATGTGCATCACGAAGAAGTTTCAAATTTGCTAAAAGCGATACGGGCATTAAAAAAAGAGGACGCCAACTTTGAAATGTATGTAATGTTGGGTGCTTGGATAGATTGTAAAAACGCTTGGACTGAAAATGCACCTATTCATAATGAAGAAAGTGAACGAAATGCAATCGAAATTGCAGAAGCTGTTAAATTAACAAATGAGTACCCTGAAATTATTAAGATTATTGCAGTGGGAAACGAAGCCATGGTAAAATGGGCTGCCAGTTATTATGTAACACCAAATATCATTTTAAAATGGGTAAATCATTTGCAAAATTTAAAAAAAGAACAAAAGTTATCCAATGATGTTTGGATAACCAGTTCGGATAATTTTGCTTCTTGGGGTGGAGGTGATGCCGAATATCATGTGGAAGATTTAAAGCAATTGATTAAGGCAGTTGATTATATCTCGATGCACACCTACCCAATGCATGACACCCATTACAACCCCGTTTTTTGGGGAACAAAAGAAAATGAAGAGCAACTTTCTCCAAAAGAACAAATAGATTTGTCTATGTTGAGAGCAAGAGATTATGCTATTTCGCAGTATAAAAGTGTGGTTAATTATATGAAATCGTTAGGAGTTGATAAACCAGTGCACATTGGCGAAACTGGTTGGGCTACTATGTGTAACGATCATTATGGAAACCTCGGTTCCAAAGCAACTGATGAATACAAATCGGCTTTGTATTATAAGCTCATGCGAGAATGGACCAATAAAGAAGCCATTTCACTTTTTTATTTTGAAGCCTTTGATGAACAATGGAAAGATAGTGGCAACGCATTAGGTTCAGAAAATCATTTCGGTTTGATTAATTTACAATCTCAAGCTAAATATGTGTTATGGGATTCGGTTGATAAAGGGCTTTTCAAAGGTCTAACCCGTGATGGGAAACCGATTATAAAAACATACAATGGTAATGAAGAATCCTTGTGGTTAGATGTTAAAACACCTGCTGAATTGATTAAAAATTAATTCCAATGATAAACACTAAGTATAGTATAAAAAGCAACAAACTAGTAGTAATATTTTTTATTATGGCATTCACCTTGAATAGTTGTAAAGTATCTCAAGATTTAAAAATAGAAGTTTATGAAACCTCTGAACAAGGGAATTCATTAACAAAAATAACAGAATTTTCACAAAGTGAAATTCCTCTTGTAATTACTTTGAATCCGGATGAAAAATTTCAGACTATTACCGGTTTTGGAGGCTCTTTTACAGAAGCTTCCGCTCATTTACTAAACAAATTAAGTAAAGCAAATCGAAAAAAAATTCTTGATGCCTATTTTAGCGAAGACGGAGCCAATTATTCTTTAACTCGAACCCACATTGCTTCTTGTGATTTTTCATTAAGCAATTATACCTATGCCAAAGTTGAAAACGACTTGCAAATGGAACATTTTACCATTGAAGATGATAAATCCGATTTAATTCCGATGATTCTTGAGGCGAAAGCTATCTCTAAAGATGGTTTTAATATCATTGCTTCGCCTTGGACTTGTCCTCCTTGGATGAAAGACAATAAAAACTTTGTAGGCGGAAAATTGTTGCCAGAATATAATGATGCTTTCGCATTGTATTTTTCAAAATATTTAGATGCTTACAAAAAAGAAGGAATCAATATTTGGGGAATTACGGTAATCAACGAGCCACACGGAAACGGAAATAACTGGGAAAGTACCTTGTTTTCGCCAAAAGAAATGACCGATTTTGTTCAAAATCATTTGGGGCCAAAACTAGAAAATGACGGTTGGGAAAACGTTAAAATATTGGGCTACGACCAAAATAGAGCGGGAATAAAAGAATGGGCAGATGAAATGTATCGGGACGAGAAATCTAAAAAATATTTTGACGGAATGGCAATTCATTGGTATGAAAGCACTTATGAAGTTTTCCCAAAAGATCTGCAATATGCCCACCAAAAAGCTCCAAATAAATATTTGATTGAAACTGAAGGTTGTGTCGATTCCGAAATTCCGCATTGGAATGACGATGCTTGGTATTGGAAAAAAGAAGCCACCGATTGGGGTTGGGACTGGGCAAGTGAAAAAGAAAAATATTTGCATCCAAAATATTCTCCAGTTAATCGTTATGCCAATGACATCATTGGTTGTTTGAATAATTGGGTTGATGGTTGGGTCGATTGGAATATGGTTTTAGACCGACAGGGAGGGCCTAATTGGTTTAAAAATTGGTGCGTAGCCCCAGTAATAGTCGATGTGGAAAAAGATGACGTTTATTTTACGCCACTATACTATACGATGGCACATTTTAGTAAATTTATGAGGCCAGGTGGTGTAAAAATTGGTTGTTCTATTAATTCCACCGAAGTGGTAACAACGGCAGTTAAAAATCCTGATGGCACAATAGCAGTAGCTATTTTTAATCCAACTTCCGAAAAACAAAACATAGAAATAAAATTAAAGGATAAAATAAAAAATATTTCTATTAGTCCAAAAGCATTACAAACAGTAATCATTAAATCATAGACCAATCCATTGCTATTCACAAATAACCAAACTAATAATTTATAAATTATGTCGAATCAAAACACAAACCCGAATCTCAAAGTTCCTATGGGGCAAAAAATTGCCTTTGGTTTAGGGATGTTGGCCAACCAAATGTTTCCTGCAGCTTTAGGTATTTTTATGGTGGTATTAGTTGAAAATTTAGGAATGCCATCCTGGATGTGGGGTGTTTTGTTTTTTGTCCCCCGTATAGTGGACGCTTTTTTTGATCCTATCATGGGATTTATATCAGACAATACCAAATCGGTTTGGGGAAGAAGAAGACAGTATGTTTTTAGTGGTTCCATAATTATGGGAATTGCATTTATGATTATGTGGCAATTGTATAGAGA
>JBIKPM010000182.1:0-4911 GCA_044357435.1 Flavobacterium sp.
ATTACGCTTGAAGGTTCAGGTATGATAGGTGTTGCAGGTTCTTCAAAAAGACTTTTTGAAGTCTTGTCAAACGAAAATGTCAATGTGATTTTTATTACACAGGCCTCTTCAGAACATTCGATTTGTATTGGAATATTGAATTCTGATGCTGAAAATGCCGAAAATGCCATCAACAAAGCTTTTGCAATAGAAATTGCACAAAATAAAATTGACCCTTGCATTGTTGAAAAAAACCTTTGCATCATAGCTTTGGTCGGCGAAAACATGAAGAATCACCAAGGTTTGAGCGGAAGAATGTTTAGTACTTTAGGTAAAAACAATGTTAACATCCGAGCCATTGCACAAGGTGCTTCCGAAAGAAACATTTCGGCGGTAATTAATGAAAGAGATGTCAAAAAAGCGTTGAACACACTTCACGAAAACTTCTTTGAAGAAAACACCAAACAGTTGAACTTGTTTGTGATGGGAGTTGGAAACGTGGGCGAAAAATTCATAGAACAAATCAACCAACAAAAGAAATTCCTGAAAGAAAACCTAAAAATAAATGTAAGGGTCGTGGCGGTATCCAATTCCAGAAAAATGTATTTTGACGAGGAAGGAATTCCTTTGAAAGAATGGAAATCCCTATTGAAAAACGGGAAGCCAGCCGACAAGGAAGCTTTTGTTGCAAGAGTAAAATCACTCAATTTGCGCAACAGTATTTTTGTGGATATCACTGCCAATCAAGGTGTCTCTGAAACCTACGAGCAGTACTTGAAACAAAATATTGCCGTGGTGACTTGTAACAAAATCGCTTGTTCATCTGCTTATGACAACTATAAAAAACTAAAAAATCTTTCCCGTAAGTACAATGCTCCTTTCTTGTTTGAAACCAATGTGGGTGCAGGATTGCCAATTATTGACACCCTGAAACACTTAATAGCCTCAGGTGACAAAGTGAATAAAATTCAGGCTGTTTTATCTGGAAGTTTGAACTTTATTTTCAACAATTTCGATGAAAAAAATTCATTTCACGATGTAGTTAAAGAAGCTGGCATACAAGGATTTACAGAACCCGATCCTAAAATTGATTTAAGTGGAGTTGACGTTGCCAGAAAGATTCTAATCCTGATTCGCGAAAGCGGTTACCAATTAGATATTGAAGACATTGCCAACAGGTCTTTTATGCCAGAGGAATGTTTAGCAACAACTAACAACGAAGATTTTTTCAAATCCCTATTTTCGAATGCCTCCCATTTTGAGAATTTACTGAAAGAGGCGAAAGCAAAAGATTGTCGCTTGAAATACGTAGCCACTTTCGAAAACGGAAAAGCAAGCGTTGGATTGGAATTTATCCCAAAGGAAAGTCCGTTCTATAATTTGGAAGGAAAAGATAATATTGTGCAATTTTACACCGACCGATACGTTGATCAACCATTATTGATAAAAGGTGCCGGTGCCGGTGCTGCGGTGACTGCTTCGGGAATTTTTGCCGATGTAATCCGAATTGGAAACATATAAATGACGATTGTAGAGACGTTGCAATACAACGTCTCTACCAATAATAATAAATTTATGAATGAAATAAAAATATTTTGCCCTGCAACAATAGCCAATCTTTCCTGTGGATTTGATGTACTGGGACTTTGCTTGACCACTGCGGGTGACGAGATGGTTATTAGAAAGTCAGATAAAAAAGGCGTTCGCATCACTAAAATTGTTGGCGCTGATTTGCCAATGGAAACCGAAAATAATGTGTCTGGCGTAGCCGCTTTGGCACTATTGGAAGAAGTGGAAACAGACTTCGGTTTCGAAATCGAAATCTACAAACACATCAAAGCAGGAAGCGGAATCGGCAGTAGTGCAGCTAGTTCAGCTGGAGCTGTTTTTGGAATTAACGAATTACTAGGTCGTCCTTTTACTCGTAAAGAATTAGTGAAATTTGCGATGCAAGGTGAAAAATTAGCCAGTGGAAATGCTCATGCAGACAACGTTGCTCCTTGCCTATTGGGCGGCTTTACTTTGGTAAGAAGTTCGAATCCTTTAGACATTATCAAAATTGACAGCCCATCAGAATTGTACGCGACTGTTGTTCATCCTCAAATTGAGTTAAAAACTTCTGACGCGCGTTCGGTATTGAAACAAACCGTTTCCCTAAAAAGTGCTATCACACAATGGGGAAATGTAGGTGGATTGATTGCCGGATTGTATACCAATGATTACGAATTGATTGGGCGTTCCTTACATGACGAAATCATAGAACCCGTTCGCAGTATGCTAATTCCTGGTTTTGATTTAATCAAGAAAACCGCTTTGGAAAATGGCGCATTAGGTTCAGGAATTTCAGGTTCTGGTCCATCTATTTTTGCGTTGAGCAAAGGAAAGGAAACCGCCGAAAAAATAGCTAAAGCGATGAGTGCTGTATATGACGAAATCCATTTGCCTTATGAAATTCACGTTTCGAAAGTGAATCCAGACGGTGTAAGTATACTATAAAAAGTTTGAAATACGATATACGAAGTTAGAAACACAAAATCGTATATCAAATATTGTAAATCGTAAATAATAAAATGAAATACTACAGTTTAAACCACAATGCCCCAAAAGTTTCTTTCGAAGAAGCTGTAATACAAGGATTAGCAACAGATAAAGGATTGTACTTTCCAGAATCTATCACTCCGTTAGCTCCTGAATTTTTCAAAAATATCGAAAAATTAAGCAACGAGGAAATTGCTTTCGAAGCCATTCAACAATTTGTAGGCAACGAAATTCCAACCGAAACATTAAAACAAATCATTGCCGAAACCTTGTGCTTCGATTTTCCAACGGTAAAAGTCGAAGATAATATTTATGCCTTGGAATTGTATCACGGACCGACGATGGCATTCAAGGACGTTGGAGCTCGATTTATGTCACGGTGTTTGGGATACTTTAATAAAGACAAAAAAGATAATAAAAACACCGTTCTTGTGGCCACTTCCGGTGATACCGGAGGAGCTGTTGCTAGCGGTTTTTTGGGTGTTCAAGGCGTGGAAGTCGTGATTTTATACCCTTCCGGGAAAGTAAGTGACATCCAAGAACGACAATTAACAACTTTGGGACAAAACATCAAAGCGCTTGAAGTTGACGGCGTTTTTGACGATTGCCAAGACATGGTTAAAAAAGCGTTTTTGGACGAAAGTCTAGCACACCATGATTTAACTTCGGCCAATTCGATTAATATTGCCCGTTGGTTGCCTCAAATGTTTTACTTTTTCTTTGCATACAAACAACTGAAATCCCAAAACAAACCCTTGGTGTTTTCTTGTCCAAGCGGGAATTTCGGGAATATTTGCGCCGGAATCATTGCTAAAAAATTAGGTTTGCCTATCGAACATTTTGTGGCTTCGACCAATGTGAATGATACTGTTCCTAGATTCTTGGAAAAAGGAACTTACGATCCAAAACCTTCCAAAGCCACGATTTCAAATGCCATGGATGTGGGAAATCCAAGTAATTTCATTCGTATCCAGGAAATGTACAACAACGATTTGGAACTATTCAAAAAAGATTTTTCATCGTTTTCTTATACTGATGCCGAAACTTTGGATGCGATGAAATCAATCTATAAAACCGATGGATATATTGCTGAACCTCACGGAGCGGTGGGCTATCTAGGATTGAAAAAAGAATTGCAACACCATCCCAATGCGATTGGAATTTTCTTGGAAACTGCCCATCCCATCAAGTTTTTGGATGTTGTAGAGCCTGCATTAAACATCAAATTATCTATTCCTCCACAAATTGAAAGCGTTATAAATAAAGAAAAAGTCAGCGTAAAAATCAAGACTTACGAAGAATTGAAGGCGTTTTTGGGGTAATTTCACTCTTCCAAACTCAAATACGCCTTTCCAATATTCGCAATAACATCCGATGCAAGGAACGACTGATAACCTGTTTCAGGTAATGCAATATCAGCGGTTAATCCATGGAGATAAACGCCCATTAACGCTGCGTCAATAGGTTCGTAAGATTGTGCCAACAAACTTGTAATCATTCCTGTCAACACATCTCCCGTTCCGGCTGTTGCCAAGGCTGCGTTTCCACTGGTGTTTACATAAATCGTTTCGCCATCAATTATGAAAGTTGGAGACCCTTTCATTACAATAATCAAATTGTCTTTTTTAGAAAAAGCGATTGTTTTTTCCATTTTTTCGGAATCGGATTTGCATTTCCCAATGAGTCGTTCCAGTTCTTTGGGGTGTGGTGTGAGAATGGCTTTCGGCGGCAAAAGAAAAACCCATTCCGGATTTTTAGAAATTATATTTAGTGCATCCGCATCAATAACCAAGGGCAACCTATTGTTTTTTAGAAATTCAAATAAGCCCTCTTGGGTTTTCAACTCCTGCCCCATTCCCGGACCAATTCCGATGGCTTTGGGTGTGAAATCGAACGCTATTTTCGAAATGTATTTTTCTTGCACATCCGTTAAAACCATCACTTCAGGATTGGCGGTTTGAATAATTTCGTAACCACATTGTGGAATAAATACCGTGACTAATCCGCAACCGGTTTTCAAACAGGCTTTCGAGGATAGCATCATCGCCCCTATTTTGCCATAACTGCCCCCAATTAACAAGGCGTGACCCTGAATACCCTTGTGGGTCTGTGTGTCAACGGGTTTGTAGCGTTTGAGGATTGCGACGCGGTTAATTTGAATTGGCGATTTCATTGTGTTTGTTTGTATAAAGTTACAAATTTTAAACGATTGACCTTTTGGATAAATTTATTTTTATATTTGCTTAATTAGACCATTTTATATGTCTAAATGGTATTATATATTAGGTAGTATAAGTAGTTGTGGATTTACAATGTAGCCACTTTTAGGAACTATACATCTAATCGAATGGTAACGGATTTTCAAGAACAAAATATGTTAAACTTTTAAAAACC
>JBIKPM010000183.1:0-4893 GCA_044357435.1 Flavobacterium sp.
CAAAATGATATTTCCTAATCGCTTTTCAGTTTATTTGCATGATACCAATCACCGTGATTTTTTCGAAAAAACAGAACGTTCTCTTAGTTCAGGATGCGTAAGGGTGGACAATCCTTTAGAGCTAACCGAATATTTACTAAATGACCCAAGCCGGTGGAATCTAGAAAAAATTACCAAAACGCTTCAAAAAGAAAAAACGGAATATGCCACTATAAAGAAAAAAGTCTTTTTTCATCTTTTATATTGGACAGCATGGAGTGATAAAAACAAGTTGATTTTTAGGGATGATATTTATAGCCTTGATACCGTTTTGTACAAACAGTTAGGAAACTAATTTAGTAGCTGACCTAAAATTTGTGGAGGGATGGTAGATAAACAAACACGATTTATTTTTTATCACATTGATAATTTCTTTTGATAATTCCTCCGGGATAGCCGGACAACCTTGACTTCTTCCCAATCTTTTATTGTTTTTAATAAACATATCGGAAACATAACTGGCAGCATGCATTACAACTCCTCTAGCTCTGGCGTTATCATTTATTCCTTTTTCTAGACCATCTAATTTCAAAGACATGCCATGTTTTCCATTATAGATTTCACCAGTGGTATAAAACCCCAAACTACTTTTGAAAGATTTTGCCGCATTCGAAAAATTATTTGCAAATTCTTCCCCAGTATTCCTTCCGTGTGCAACGAGTGAATTATACAAAATCGTGTTTGTGGCCAAATCGATTACCCAAAGTCTTTTAGTGTTTGATGACAAACTAAAGTCAACTAAGGTTAAAATATCTTTTTGAATTAACCCTTTCTCTTTCAATAAATAAAAACCTTTCAGAGCTTTGGTGAAACCTTCAAGATTAGGCAGGGTAAATTTGCCGGATTTCAAGGCATTATAAACCATTTCGGTTTTTGAATCAAAGGGTACTTGGGTTACAAAGGCAACTTTACTTTTTTGGGCATTTGATGCATTAGGAAAATTTGTTTTGCTCAGATGAAGCGAAAGCATCAACAATAAAACGGCGGGAAACATCTTATAAATCATTGATAATGTAGGTTTTGAAATTTTAATTGAGATTACAAACATACAGCAGAAATGTATTTTTTAAAAAAAATTAAGAAAAAAATATGATTTAAAAACCCATTTGACCTCTCCTATTGGACGTAAATAATCACATCTCGTTTGTTTTTTGTGTTAATTTTGCTATTTTTGTTTAAACACAGTAAAAGTTTATGCCGAAATATTACTCCGTAATCCTTCTTTTTTTACTCTTTTTAAATTCCAACATCCATGGCCAAAAAAAGACACTTCAGGCAAAATCCATTGTTGAGAATATTACCATTGACGGAAAAATTAACGAAGAAATTTGGAAGACAGCTCAAGTAGCCTCCGATTTTATTATGTTTGAACCTGATAATGGAAAACCCATAAGCCAGGAAAAGAGAACGGAAGTAAAGATACTTTATGATAATAACGCCCTCTACATATCCGCTTTATTGTATGACAACGAGTCAAATAAGATTTCAAAGGAAGTAACAAATCGGGATGTTTTTGGAATTTCCGACCACTTTTCGGTTTCTATCAATGGGTATAATGATGGACAACAGGATTTTAGATTTTACGTCAGTGCCGCCGGAGTACAGATGGATTGTTTAGCAACAGAAGACCTTGAAGATTATAATTGGGATGCTATTTGGGATAGCGAAGTAACATTAACTGATTTTGGCTGGGTCGTTGAAATGGAAATCCCCTATGCAGCACTTCGATTTTCTAAAGCCGCAAAACAAACTTGGGGTTTAAATTTTAAAAGAGTTATAAAACGTGATGCACAAGACCAGAGCTACACCTGGAACTTTGTAGACACAAAAATAGGTGCTGTGATTATACAAGAAGGGATTCTGGAAGGAATTGAAAATATAAAAACTCCAACTCGACTTTTCTTTATTCCATATACATCAGCTTATTATCAACAAGATAATTTTACCTCAGATAAAACCCTGAAAGCCGGAATGGACATAAAATACGGGATAAATGACGCCTTTACACTCGATGCAATTTTGGTTCCTGATTTTGGACAAACAAAATTCGACAATGCCATTCTTAATCTCGAACCCTTCGAACAGCAATTTGACGAAAATAGATCTTTTTTTACTGAAGCAACTGATTTGTTTTCAAAAGGAGGATTGTTTTACTCCCGTAGAATTGGTGGAGCACCAACGACTGAACCGACAACTGGAGTTAATGAAATAGTCACGGAATATCCTAATTCAACGGATTTATTAAATGCAGTAAAAGTTTCGGGACGAACTGATAAAGGACTTGGAATTGGTTTTTTGAATGCCATTACCGAAAAAACATATGCTAAAATAGAAGATACTACTTCAGGGGTAACTCGAAAAGAAGTTATTGAGCCTTTGGCTAATTACAATGTTCTGGTTTTTGACCAACGTTTTAATCAAAACTCATCCGTTTCATTCGTGAACACAAATACTGTTCGCAATGGTGCTTTTCGGGATGCCAATGTTTCTGCCCTATTATTCGATTTGAACACAAAAGCAAATACTTATAATTTATATGGAGATTTTAAATACAGTGCCATAAAAGACAGCAACATTAATGATGGTTCAATCTACGGTTTGGCAAATTACGATGGTTTCAAAACAGCATTAAATTTTGCCAAAACAAGTGGAAAATACAGGTATTTATTTTCTGGAAAATACCTTTCAAAGCATTACGATGTTAATGATTTGGGAATTATTTTTGTTAATAATTACCATTCCGGTTACGGAGAAATGACCTATAGAATTATTAATCCAACCCAGACTTTTAATTCACTTAAGTTCAACCAAAACATAAACGTTGAAATACAGAACACTACTGGGAAAACGCAAGAAGCTTGGTATCAAGCTGTATTGACGGCAACAACCTTAAAAAATCATTATATTGAGGGCTTATTACAATTAAATCCTGTAGATAGATACAATTTTTACGAACCACGTGTTTATGGAGAATCCGTTTATGTCCCCAAAAGTGCAATAGGATATGCCCAGTTTTATTCTAATGACAACAGGCCTTTTCACTATGAAATAGAAGTGGCCAACGAAAAATTTGATGAAGATAACAGAAATACTTATAAATTATTTGGTGGGGTTAAATACAGATTTAGCGATAAATTTTCCTTGTCCTATAATTTTCAATACACACGAAAGGTCAATGATCGAGGTTGGGTAGATTTTGATAATGATGATATTATTTTTGCCGAACGCAATCGGGAAATAGTAGATCATTATTTTACCGGAAAATATTCCATAACAAATAAGATGACCTTTAATCTTATAGCAAGATACTATTGGTCTTATGCTGAAAACCACGAGTTTTTCAGTCTCCAAAACGATGGATACTTATCACCTAACCCTATTTATTCTGAAAATAAAAATAGAAATTTCAATTCCTTGAATTTAGATTTTTCTTATTCTTGGTGGTTTGCCCCCAATAGTGAAATTTCAGTTTTATATCGGAGTTATGCATTGGAAAGCACAAACCTTGTTGAAAAAAATATGCATACAAACCTTTCCAATGTTTTTGACACCAATTTAACCAACATTTTATCAGTCAGTATTCGCTATTATATTGACTATAATTCCTTGAAAAGTAAGCGTTAAAAATGCATTAATTTTAAGAAAAGCTCTCTTATTCCATGCAATTGGTATCATTTTTCGTTGTTATCTTAAAAATATATAATAGTGATTTTTATAATCTAAAACATTTTTAGAAATCCTTTATCTTTGCCAAAAAATAAAACACGATGAACAAAAAAGTAATCCTCATGATTCTGGACGGTTGGGGAAAATCTCCAGACCCGAAAGTTTCAGCAATTGACAATGCCAATATTCCTTTTATCAATAGTTTATATAAAAAATATCCAAGCGCACAGCTTCGAACCGATGGCTTAAACGTGGGTTTACCTGAAGGTCAAATGGGAAATTCTGAGGTAGGACACATGAACTTAGGGGCAGGTAGAATTATTTACCAAGATTTGGCTAAAATAAATCTTGCCGTAGAAAACAAAACTTTAAACACAGAGCCAGTTCTTGTTGAGGCGTTCCAATATGCCAAAGACAATAATGTGAACATTCATTTTCTTGGATTGGTTTCTGATGGCGGCGTTCATTCGCATACTTCGCATTTAAGAGGTTTGATAGATGCTACCCAAGATTTTGGATTGCAAAAGGTATTTGTTCACGCCTTCACGGACGGACGTGATGTGGATCCAAAATCAGGGGTAACCTACATTCAGAATTTGGAAAATTACATTGCAAAAACATCCGTGAAAATTGCTTCGGTAGTTGGTAGATATTATGCCATGGACCGAGACAAACGTTGGGAAAGAGTGAAAATCGCTTATGATTTATTGGTAAACGGAACCGGAGCCCATTCGAAAAACACTGTGAAAAGCATCGAAGAAAGTTATGAAAACAACGTGACAGATGAATTTATTAACCCAATTATTGTAGTTGATGAAAACGACAAACCATTGGCCACGATTAAAGAAAACGACGTCGTTATTTTCTTTAATTTCAGAACGGATAGAGGACGAGAACTAACCGAGGCTTTATCACAACAAGATTTCCACGAGCAAAACATGCACAAACTCAATTTGTATTATGTAACGCTTACTAATTATGACGAAACCTATGAAAATGTAAAAGTGGTTTATAACAAGGACAACATTACAGAAACCCTAGGAGAAGTCTTGGAAAAAGCAAACAAGAAACAAATCCGTATTGCCGAAACCGAAAAATATCCTCATGTGACATTTTTCTTTTCTGGCGGAAGAGAATTGCCTTTTATTGGAGAAAGCCGCATCCTAAAAAACTCTCCAAAAGTAGCCA
>JBIKPM010000184.1:0-4842 GCA_044357435.1 Flavobacterium sp.
CAGGGCATCTCGGTAAAATACATTTACGATTATTACAACAATCTGATAAATATGAATTAGTTGGTTTCTACGATGAAAACCAAGAAAATGGGGAGAAAGTTGCAAATGAATTTGGCTATAAACAATTTCATACAATTGCCACTCTTATTCATGCCGTAGATGTAATCGATATTGTAACACCAACTCTTTCGCATTACAAATGTGCCAAAGTTTCCATCAAATCCGGTAAACACGTCTTTATAGAAAAACCCATTTCGAATACCGTTGCCGAAGCCGAAGAAATTATAGCATTGGCAAAAGAATGCAATGTCAAAGGTCAAGTAGGTCATGTGGAAAGGTTCAATCCTGCCTTCAAGGCAACAAAGGATATGATTGAAAACCCTATGTTTATTGAAACCCATCGCTTGGCAGAATTCAATCCTCGCGGCACTGATGTTCCCGTCGTTCTCGACTTGATGATTCATGATATTGACGCAATTTTAAGCGTGGTGAATTCTAAGGTGAAAGACGTTCACGCCAGCGGAGTTTCGGTAATTAGCGACACGCCAGATATTGCCAATGCGCGAATTGAATTCGAAAATGGCTGTGTGGCCAATTTAACAGCCAGCCGAATTTCTATGAAAAATATGCGAAAATCGCGTTTCTTCCAGAAAGATGCTTATATCTCTGTTGATTTCTTGGAGAAAAAATGTGAGGTTGTAAAAATGAAAAATGCTCCAGAAATCCCGGGAGACTTTGATATTATTCTACAAAATGCCGAAGGCGTAAAAAAGCAAATCTACTTTTCTAATCCTGATGTGGAGCAAAACAATGCCATTCTGGACGAATTGGAATCCTTTGCAGATGCCATCAATAATAACACTACTCCAGTTGTAACATTGGAACAGGCTACGGAAGCTTTAAGAGTGGCCTACCAAATTATTGATTGCTTCAAAAAATAATAAAATCAGTTTAAAGTTTAAGGTTTAAAGTTGCCCGACAGGACTTTTAAACCTTAAACTGCTAAGCTTTAAATTAAAAGCAGATGAAAATAATAGCTGTAATTGGAGCCGGGACAATGGGCAACGGGATTGCACATACTTTTGCACAAAGTGGTTTCGCCGTAAAATTGATTGATATTTCAGAAAAATCATTGGATAAAGGAATGGCGACTATCGCCTCGAATTTAGATAGAATGGTGGCAAAAGGAACTATTACTGAAGAAGACAAATTCAAAACAATCAGCAATATTATCACGTACACCGACATCAAAGATGGTGTTGTAGGCGCTGATTTAGTTGTTGAGGCTGCTACTGAAAACGTAGAATTAAAGCTGAATATTTTTAAGCAATTAAATGAGGCCTGTTCACATAACACGATTTTAGCAACTAATACTTCTTCTATTTCCATTACACAAATTGGAGCAATTGTGGCTCATCCAGAACGGGTTATTGGAATGCACTTTATGAACCCTGTGCCTTTAATGCCCTTAGTTGAAGTGATTCGTGGCAATACAACGAGTGATGAAGTGACAAAAATCATAATGGATTTATCCGAGAAACTAGGTAAAACCCCAGTAGAAGTATTTGATTATCCTGGATTTGTTGCCAATAGAATTTTGATGCCAATGATAAACGAAGCCATCGAAACTTTGTACAACAAAGTTGCCGGAGTTTATGAAATTGACACCGTGATGAAACTCGGAATGGGACACCCGATGGGACCTTTACAATTAGCTGATTTTATTGGATTGGACGTTTGCATGGCAATACTTAACGTAATGTACGATGGTTTCAAGAACCCAAAATATATTCCTTGTCCTTTGTTGGTCAATATGGTTCATGCCGGAAAACTGGGCATAAAATCAGGAGAAGGTTTTTATGATTATAGTGAAAGCAAGAAAGCAGAAAAAATTTCGAAACAGTTTATTTAATATGTCAATCGCACAAAACCTCCTCAAAATAAAATCCACAATACCCGAAAATGTAACACTTGTTGCAGTTTCCAAAACCAAGCCTATTTCGGATTTAATGGAGGCTTACGATGCGGGTCAACGCATTTTTGGTGAAAACAAAATCCAGGAAATGGCAGAGAAATGGGAAGCAATGCCCAAAGACATTCAATGGCATATGATTGGCCACGTTCAGACGAATAAGGTTAAATTTATGGCACCATTCGTGAGTTTGATTCACGGTGTGGATAGTTTGAAACTGTTGGAAGAAATCAACAAACAAGCAAAAAAAAACAATAGAATTATCGATTGTTTATTGCAAGTACATATTGCCGAAGAGGAAACCAAGTTTGGCCTTGACGAAGATGAACTCAATGAAATTCTATCTTCAGCAGCATTTCAAGAAATGAAAAACATTCAAATTGTTGGATTGATGGGAATGGCGACTTTTACGGATAATAAAGAACAAATCAAGAAAGAATTCACACATTTGAAATCGATTTTTGATAAGTTGCATCCTCTTCAAACTACAAACTGCAAACTGCAAACTGTTTCTATGGGAATGTCCGGCGATTATCAACTCGCAATTGAATGTGGAAGCACTATGGTTCGGATAGGAAGTAGTATCTTTGGAGGAAGATAAATTTCAATGGCATTGGCATTGGCAATGGCAATGGCAATGGCATTGGCAATGGCAATGGCAATGGCAATTTAAATTTCAATAAAAAAATAAAACAAGAATGGAAGTTAACGAACCTAATTTTGATAAAATTTACAATTTTGAAGATCGTTTGGTTCGATTTGCTGGAGAATTTATTTTCTTCGTTAGAAAATTAGAAAAGTCTTATGAAATTGAATATTACAAAAACCAACTTATAAGATCCTCCGGAAGCTCATCATTAAATTATGGAGAAGCACAAGGTACGGTAACAAGTAAAGATTTTATCTTTAAAGTTTCGTTAAGCGTTAAAGAATTGAAAGAATCCAGAAATTCATTGAAAGTGCTTGATTATATAAAAACTGGAGATTCAGAAGAAAGAAAATGGCTTTTGACAGAAGTTGAAGAACTTATCGCCATAGCTTCAAAAATGATTAACAATAAAAAATAATTCAATAACAATTACAATGGCAATAGCAATTTTCAATTTTTAGGAATTGACATTGATTTTTGAAATTGACATTGAAATTGATTTTTGAAATTGACATTGAAAATGTACGCAATACTTGACATAGAAACCACTGGAGGACAATTCAATGAAGAAGGAATTACAGAAATTGCCATTTATAAATTTGACGGTCACGAAATCGTGGACCAATTCATCAGTTTGGTCAATCCAGAAATCCCGATTCAGCCTTTTGTAGTGAAACTCACAGGAATTAATAACGCTATGTTGCGATCGGCTCCCAAGTTTTTTGAAGTAGCCAAGCGCATCATCGAAATGACCAATAACTGTGTATTGGTGGCACATAACGCTGATTTCGATTATCGTATTTTGCGCACTGAATTTCGCCGTTTGGGTTATGACTTTAATATAAAAACACTTTGCACTGTTGAATTATCCAAAAGATTATTGCCGGAGCAAACCTCACATAGCTTGGGAAAATTAGTTCGTGCTTTAGGAATTCCCATGGCAGACAGACATCGTGCTAGTGGTGATGCAATGGCAACGGTAAAGCTATTCAAAATGCTTTTGGACAAAGACTTAAATAAAGAAATAGTCAAAGAGCATATTAAATTTGAAATCCAAAAAGGAATCGCTCCCAAATTGATGGATATTGTTGAAAGCCTGCCTTCAAAAACAGGTATTTATTATATTCACAAAGAGGACGGTAGCTTAATTTTTATTGGCAAAAGCAAGAACATCAAAAAAAGAGTCAACCAACATTTTACTGGTATTACCAAAAGCGCTAAGAAAATTCAAAATGAAGTTTCCGTAGTGACGTATGAGGAAACCGGAAGTGAACTGATTGCACAATTAAAAGAATCCCAAGAAATCAAAATCAATAGGCCCATTTATAACCGAATGTCTCCTAAAAGTAACTTTTCTTGGGCGGTTTATGTCGAAAAAGATTCCGATGGTTATCTGAATTTAAAATTACAAAAGGCAGACGGCAGAAAAAAAGAAATAAAATCATACCTCTCTTTACAAGAGGGAAAAGATGCTTTGTACCGCATAACTTCAAATTATCAATTATGCCAAAAGCTGACTGGTTTGTATGAAACTAAAACACATTGTTTTCAACACACCATCAGTGAATGTGACGGCGCTTGCATTGGAAAAATCACTTCCGAAGAATATAATTTACGGGTTCAAAATTTCATCGAAAAGAATTTGTTTGACAATAAAACTTTGGCCATTTTGGACAAAGGCCGCACCATCACTGAGCGCAGCGTAGTTTTGGTTGAAAATGGCGTTTATAAAGGTTATGCCTTCTATGATTTGAATTACCAAATTAACAACATCGAGATTTTAAAAAGTATTATTGTTCCGATGCAAAGCAATCGGGATACTCGAAATAATATTCAAACTTATTTGAGAAAAGCCAAAGGAATTAAAATTGTAAATTTCGGATAATGGCGAAATACCTTATAACAATTGTAGGTCCAACAGCTATAGGAAAAACGGCATTGAGCATAAACTTAGCGAAACATTTTAATTGCGACATCATTTCTTGCGACAGTCGGCAATTTTTTAAGGAAATGCAAATTGGAACGGCTGTTCCCTCAACCGAAGAATTGGCTGCAGCCAAACACCATTTCATCCAAAACAAATCGATTTTCGAGAATTACACTGTAGGCGATTTCGAAAAAGAAGCCATTGCCAAATTAGACGAATTATTTTTAACCAATGATTATGTCATAATGGTAGGTGGTTCAGGTTTATACGTGGATGCTGTTTTGAAAGGCTTTG
>JBIKPM010000022.1:0-13960 GCA_044357435.1 Flavobacterium sp.
TTCCCATAAAGAAACCGACACTAATTGCAATTAATAGAACAATTAAGGATTGTGTTACATCCGGTGTTGGGTTTGGAGATAACAATGTGTTGAACCAATCAAACATTTTGTTTAAATTTAGAGGTTAAATATTTTAGTGAAAATAAAAAAAACTGTATTTATATATTCCTTTGAAATAACTTTTTGATCAATACATTCAAATCTTTCCCTTTCACTGTATATGACTTGAAAACAATGATGGGGAATGCAACTCCAAATGCAAGTGCAAAAAGAATAAAAGTGGTAGTAATTCCATAAGAAAAAGTTTGTATTACTTCTTCAACAGGAGGTTTTTGACCTTTGCTGCCACTAATCCAATCAATCATTCCCATCATAAATTTATAACTAATCAAGCCAGGAATCATATTGATAACGGCTGGAATCATAAAAATAATTGGAGGAGTATGTGTTCTATGTGCAAAATACATTCCTGAAATTCCCACAAAACAGGAAGCTATAAAAATTGATAAAATGAGATTCATTTCTAATTCTTGAAATAAAAGATATTTGATAAGATAACCAACAGCCCCAAGCAGAAAAACCGTCCACAAGGCTCTTTTTGGAGTGTTGAACATAAGAGCAAATCCCAAAGACGTTATTCCTCCAAAAATGAGTTTTGAAGTTTCAATTCCAAATCCTTGAGGCTCGAATGCAGCTTTTATCTGGGTTTGCAAATAAGAAAAATCAAATAGACTTAACTCTTTGATGAATGACAGATTAAAAATCAATGTTGAGGTAAAAAAACCAAAGGATATCATTAAAATAGCCATTAAGCTATAAATAAAGCGAGCAGTACCAGACTCAAAATAGCCTTCTAAATAGTCGATGAAAGAATTAATCATAACAGCACCCGGAATGAGATATAATATAGACACGATTAAGGCTTGCTCTATCTGGATATTAAAAAAGATGCCTATTAAATGGATGATTAAAGTAGAAATAGTAGCCGCAATGAAAAAAGTAAATAAATGATTGTGTTCTTTTAGAATCAAAGTTCTTCGGGCATAATATCCACACAAAGTAGCAATATAAACTATCAAGGATTGTAACCAATCTCCGTCAAACAATAAACAAAGAGCCACACTTGCAAATGGTGCCAAAGCATATAATTGAAGGTTAGAATAAACTTTCTTTGACTTGATTTGTTTTAAAGTTGAATTTATTTCCTCGATTGGGATTTTATTTTCTATAACATCCCACGACAAGATGCTAATTTCTGAAATGATTTCAAAATTTATTCCTTTGGCTTTTACCGTCTTGGCAAGAGTATGTGCTTTAAATTTGTTTTGTTTGTAAATGGATATTACAATTCCGGTATAGGTCAAAACTAACTCGCAATGATACCCCAAACCTTTGGCAATTCTCTCTAGATTACGAATAATTCTTGCGGTATGGGCACCACTGGTAATCATCATTTCACCAATTTCGGTAAGTAAATTTAACACGGTCTGCGCCCTTCTTTCTTCAACCATTTTATTGAATTTTATCTTGATTGTACAATTACAAAACAAGATTTTGTACTAATTGGGATAGTAATGTCCAAATTTATTTGTACTGTAAAATTAGTGATTTATTATTTATTGGATATGATATTTATCATAAAGAATCCCTGTCAACCCTTGAAAACAATGAAAACGTTTTCGTAGATTTATTTTTAATATGATATTTATCAGGTTTATTAGATTTCAATTTATTAAATTTGAGTAGAATTAAGTAACACTATTTTAAAATTATATTAAGATGAAAAACATTAAAATTATTCAGGAATTACACAATTTAGGAATTACAGGCTATCACGAAGTTTCTTACAACCCTTCTTACGAAGAATTGTACCAAGCTGAAGTGTCTCACAAAAGAAAAGGATTTGAAAAAGGAGCCTTAACTGATACTGGGGCCGTAGCCGTAAAAACAGGAATATTTACTGGCCGTTCTCCTAAAGATAGATACATTGTTAAAGATGATATTACAAGAGATACTATTTACTGGGATGATAAAGTAAATTTCCCAACTACAATTGAAGTATGGGATGACTTAAAAGCACTCGTTTTAGAACAACTTTCTACTTCACCAAAATTATATGTTGTAGATGCTTTTTGTGGAACAAATGCTGACACAAGACTTAAAGTTCGTTTCGTTATGGAAGTGGCGTGGCAAGCGCATTTTGTTACCAACATGTTCATTAGACCTTCAATTTATGAATTGGAAACCTTTGGAGAACCAGATTTTGTTGTAATGAATGGTTCTAAAGCAACAAATCCAGATTGGAAAGAACATGGTCTAAACTCTGAAAATTTTGTCTTATTCAACCTTACCGAAAAAGTGCAAATCATTGGCGGTACTTGGTACGGTGGTGAAATGAAAAAAGGAATGTTCGCAATGATGAACTACTATTTGCCATTAAAAGGAATGGCTTCTATGCACTGTTCTGCAAACGTTGGTGAAAAAGGAGACGTAGCCGTGTTCTTTGGTCTTTCAGGAACAGGAAAAACAACCTTGTCTGCTGATCCAAAAAGATATTTGATAGGCGATGATGAACACGGTTGGGATGATAATGGAGTGTTCAATTATGAAGGGGGTTGTTATGCAAAAGTAATTGACTTAAGTGAAAACAACGAGCCAGACATTTGGAGAGCCATCAAAAGAGATGCCTTACTAGAAAATGTAATCGTTGATGAATACGGTGAAATAAATTATTTTGATCATTCTATCACTGAAAATTCTAGAGTTTCTTATCCAATATATCACATCAATAAAATAGTATTGCCCTCTAAAGCGGGTCATGCCAGTAAAATAATCTATCTTTCAGCAGATGCTTTTGGTGTATTGCCTCCAGTATCTATTTTAGATGAGGACCAGGCTCAATACCACTTCCTTTGTGGTTATACTTCTAAATTAGCAGGTACCGAAAGAGGAATTACTGAACCAGAGCCTTCTTTTTCACCCGCTTTTGGAGAAGCCTTCTTGACTTTGCACCCAACAATGTATTCTAAAACATTAATTGGTAAAATGAAAGAACACGGTGCTAAAGCCTACTTGGTGAATACAGGTTGGAATGGAACCGGAAAAAGAATTTCGCTTAAAAACACAAGAGCAATCATTGATGCCATTATTAGTGGTGAGATTAACGATGCCGAGACTAGAACTATTCCTTATTTGAATTTAACAATTCCAACATTTTTACCAAATGTGAGTGAAGGAATTTTGGATCCAAGAGATACATACAAAGACAAAGCGGAATGGACTAAAAAAGCAATTGATTTGTCAGGTCGTTATATTAAAAACTTCGAACAATATACAAATACAGAAGATGGGAAACGATTAGTTAGCGCTGGACCATCAGTCGAATTAAATGCCGTTGAAGTCTAATAAAGCTTCTCTTAATTGATTTTTTAACCATCTATTTCTGTTTGTTTTTGAAGAGAAACAATGCAAATAGATGGTTTTAACAATTTATTTTCATTAAGTTAAATTAAAAATTGCTTTGTAATAATAATTTCTAGTATATTTGCATCCGAATAAAAGGATTTTAAAATTAAAAAGTTATGTTATCAATTCAATTGCATCACCATCATTTTCATTATTGCTCTCAAGCGATGTGTTAATGATATGTATGTAAAAATCATATTTAAAAACCCGTTTGAGTACATCAAACGGGTTTTTTATTGCCTATGTGTTGTATTCAAACAAATATTGTAAACAACAAATAATAATTAATAAGAACGAGATTGCTTCCGCTACGGCGGACAAGTCGTTCATCGCAAAGACAAAAAAATGAGTACTTTAAAAATTGCAATTCAAAAATCAGGTCGTTTAAACGAAGAAAGCATCCAAATTCTAAAGGACTGTGGCATTTCTATCGATAACGGTAATGACCAACTTAAGGCATCGGCCACTAATTATCCGTTAGAAGTATTGTACTTAAGAAATTCTGACATTCCTCAATATTTAATTGATGGTGTTGTAGATATAGCCATAGTAGGGGATAATCTTTTGGTAGAAAAAGGAAAAAATATTAAGGTAGTTCAGAAATTAGGCTTCTCAAAATGCAAAGTTTCTGTGGCGGTCCCTAAAACTTTTGACTATAAATCCATTCAAGATTTGAGTGGATTACGTATCGCAACATCCTATCCAAATACAGTAACTGATTATTTCAATTCTTTTGGATTGTCAGTTGACATTCACCAAATTTCCGGCTCGGTAGAAATCGCACCAAACATTGGTCTTGCCGATGCTATCGTAGATATTGTTTCCAGCGGAAGCACTTTGTTTAAAAACAATTTGAAAGAAGTAGAAGTTATTTTTAAGAGCGAAGCGGTTTTGGCTGTTTCGCCAAAAGTGACTCCAGAAGTTCAAAAGTTAATTGATACACTTCAATTCCGAATTGAATCAGTTTTGAGAGCCAGAAAATCAAAGTACATATTGATGAATGTTCCTAATGACAAAATTGAGGCCATTGGTAAAATCCTACCGGTTTTAAAAAGCCTTACCGTTATGCCATTGGCAGAAGAGGGGTGGAGCAGTGTCCATTCCGTAATCGACAAAGACACTTTTTGGGATGTTATCGATCAATTAAAGGAAGCCGGTGCCGAAGGAATTCTAGTTTGCCCAATCGAGAAAATGGTGCTTTAAAATTTCAGTTATGTGTTATGAGTCAAAAGTTAAACATCTTACTCATAACACTTAACGCATAACTTTTAACTACAAACAATGAACAAAATATTCAATCCAAAACCCGAAAATTGGTCTGCTATTTTAGAAAGACCAACCAAAACCATTGGAGATATTGAAGTTACCGTGAAGGAGATTTTCATGGAGGTTCAAAGCAATGGGGACAAAGCGATTGCAAAATACACCTCACTTTTTGATGGTGTTGAATTTGGAAATATCGAAGTTGCTGAATCAGAAATAGAACAAGCAATTATTTCTATTCCTGAAGAATTAAAGACGGCTATTCAATTGGCAAAATCGAATATAGAGAAATTTCACTCGGCTCAAAAAACGCCGAAAGTTGTTGTGGAAACTATAGAAGGTGTAAATTGTTGGCAAGAAAAAAGACCAATCCAAAAAGTTGGTTTGTACATTCCCGGAGGGACCGCCCCCTTGTTTTCGACAGTATTAATGCTTGCTGTTCCCGCAAATATCGCAGGATGTAACGAAATTATTTTGTGCTCGCCTCCAGACAAAAGCGGAAACATTAATCCTGCCATTTTATATGCTGCCAATTTATGTGGCGTTACCAAAATCTTGAAAGTGGGTGGAATTCAAGCCATTGCAGGAATGACTTTCGGAACGAAATCAATTCCGAAGGTATATAAAATTTTCGGTCCCGGAAACCAATTCGTGACTGTGGCAAAACAATTGGCAACCCAATTTGGCGTGGCGATTGATATGCCTGCCGGTCCTTCTGAATTATTAGTGGTTACTGATGACACTGCTATTCCCGCTTTTGTAGCTTCGGATTTATTGAGCCAAGCCGAGCACGGAACGGACAGTCAAGTGATTTTGGTTTCAACTTCAAAAAAGATGATTGATGAAGTGGAAAAAGAAGTGCAATCACAATTGGAAGTTTTACCTCGAAAAGCCATTGCTGAAAAAGCGATTGCCAATTCGAAATTGATTTATGTTGAAAACGACACAATTGCGTTAGATTTAATCAATGAATACGGTCCGGAGCACTTTATTGTGTGTACTGCCAATACTGATTTTTATGTAGATGGGATTCAGAATGCAGGTTCGGTTTTCATAGGTAATTACACCCCAGAGAGCGCTGGAGATTACGCTTCAGGAACCAATCATACCTTGCCAACGAATGGTTATGCTAAAAACTATAGTGGTGTGAATTTGGATAGTTTTATGAAATCAATGACTTTTCAGAAGATTTCTGAAAAAGGCATTCAAAACATTGGTAAAGCGATAGAAATCATGGCGGAAGCCGAAGGTTTGCAAGCGCATAAAAATGCAGTTTCTTTGAGATTGAAAGATTTAAAATTTAAAGATTAAACGAAATGAGTTTCGATATAAATAATTTAGTCCGCGAAAACGTCAAGTCGATGAAGCCTTATTCTTCGGCACGTGACGAATTTGAGGATTTTGACACAGCCGATATGATTTTCTTGGATGCCAATGAAAATCCGTTTAATAATGGCGTAAATCGTTATCCGGATCCACAACAAGGAAATGTGAAAGTAGTTTTGGCAAAGCAACGAAATGTAAACCCAAACCAAATTTTACTTGGCAACGGAAGTGATGAAGTGTTGGATTTGCTTTTTAGGGCTTTTTGTGAACCCAAAGTAGACAATGTGATTACTTTGCCGCCAACTTACGGAATGTATGGTGTTTTGGCTAATATTAATGCCGTAGAGAATAGGGAAGTGTTGCTTTCGGAGGATTTTCAACCACAAGTTGAAAAGATTTTAGAAGCAGTTAATCAAAACACCAAAATCATTTTCTTATGTTCGCCAAATAACCCAACTGGAAATTCTTTTTCAGAAGAAAGTGTGGCTTATTTATTGAAAAATTTAAACGGACTGGTTGTAATCGATGAAGCGTACATTGACTTTTCAGAAAAGGAAAGCTGGTTGGCTAAAATAGACGAATACCCAAATTTGGTTATCACGCAAACGCTTTCAAAAGCGTATGGTTTGGCAGGAATTCGATTGGGAATTTGTTATGGTTCGGCTGCAGTAATTTCGGTTTTAAACAAAATAAAACCACCTTACAATGTCAATGAATTAACGCAATTAAGAGCTTTGGAAAGATTGAGTTATCCGGAAAAAATAGAATCCGAAATTAATTCAATTATTGAACAAAGAGATTTGTTATTGAAAACTTTGGAGAAAGTGAATTTTGTTAAAAAAATCTATCCAACAGAAGCAAATTTTATCTTGATAAAAGTGGATGACGCCAACAAAAGATACGCCGAATTGATTGGCAAAGGAATTGTAATACGAAACCGAACAACGCAAGCTTTGTGTGAAAATACCCTACGACTGACTATTGGAACGGAAATAGAAAATATGAAATTAATTGAGGTTTTAAAACAGCTTTAAACCTTAAACTTTAAACTTTTTTTAATGAAAAAAATACTTTTTATAGATCGCGACGGAACAATGGTTTTAGAACCAAATGACTATCAATTGGACAGTTTCGAAAAATTAGAATTCTATCCAAAAGCCTTTCAATATCTAGGCAAAATTGCTACAGAATTGGATTTCGAATTGGTGATGGTGACCAACCAAGACGGTTTGGGAACGGATTCACATCCAGAAGCCAACTTTTGGCCAGTGCATAATTTGGTGATGAAAGCTTTCGAAAATGAAGGAGTTGTTTTCAGAGAAGTGCTGATTGACAAAACATTTCCACACGAAAATGCGTCAACTCGCAAGCCAGCAATTGGGCTATTAACGAAATATATTGGAAATCCAGCATACGATTTAGAAAATTCATTCGTCATCGGTGACCGAATTACCGATGTGGAATTGGCTAAAAATCTAGGTTCAAAAGCCATTTTTATCAGTATGGACGAAGAGTTGGGAAGTGATGAAATAGCGTCAAAAAGAGAAGAACTCGATTCGGTTATTGCTTTGCAAACAACGGAATGGAAAACCATTTACGAGTTTTTGAAACTAGAGAGACGTTCGGCATCCATAACTAGGAAAACGAATGAAACCGATATTTACATCAACTTAAATTTGGACGGAACCGGGAAAAGTAAAATTGAAACCGGAATTGCTTTTTTTGACCACATGCTCGACCAAATTGCGCGTCACGGACAAATGGACTTGGAAGTTATTGTAAAAGGCGATTTGGAAGTCGATGAACACCACACGATTGAGGATACGGCAATTGCCTTGGGAGAAGTTTTTGCCAAAGCATTAGGAAACAAATTGGGAATAGAAAGATACGGTTTTTGTTTGCCAATGGACGATTGTTTGTCGCAAGTGGCCATTGATTTTGGCGGTAGAAACTGGTTGGTTTGGGAAACCTCATTCCAACGTGAAATGGTGGGTAAAATGCCAACGGAAATGTTCTTTCATTTCTTCAAATCCTTTTCGGATGGAGCAAAAGCAAATATCAACATCAAAGCAGAAGGAACGAACGAACACCACAAGATTGAAGCTATTTTCAAGGCTTTTGCAAAAGCAATAAAAGTTGCCGTAAAGCGTGATACGGAGAAAATGATTTTACCTTCAACAAAAGGGATGTTGTAAAACGCTATTGGCAATTAGCCAAAAGCCAAAAGCTAATAAAAATGAAAATTGTCATCATAAATTACGGTGCAGGAAATATTCAAAGCATTATGTTTGCTATCGAAAGATTGGGATACAAAGCTGTTTTGAGCAACAATCCTGACGAAATAAAGTCTGCTGACAAAGTGATTTTTCCAGGAGTTGGCGAGGCAAGTTATGCCATGAAAATGCTCCAAGAAAGCGGTTTGGATGTTTTGATTCCAACTTTGAAACAACCCGTTTTCGGAATTTGTTTGGGAATGCAGTTGATGTGCAACTTTTCGGAAGAAGGAGACACGAAAGGATTGGGGATTTTTGACGTAGATGTTGTAAAATTTTCATCCAAAGTAAAAGTGCCACAAATGGGCTGGAACACTATTTACAATCTTAAATCTGATTTGTTCAAAGGAATAGCCGAAGACGAATACATGTATTTGGTACATAGTTATTACGCGCCTCTTTGTGCCGAAACGATTGCGACAACTAATTACGAGCTGGAATATTCCTCGGCATTGGAAAACGACAATTTCTATGGAACTCAATTTCACCCAGAAAAAAGTGGCGATATTGGAGAACAAATTTTAGCTAATTTTATAAACCTATGAACTTAAAATGAGAATAATTCCCGCAATAGACATCATCGAAGGAAAATGTGTTCGCTTGTCGAAAGGCGATTACAACACCAAAATTATATACAATGAAAACCCGCTTGAAGTAGCGAAATCATTTGAAGCGCACGGTATCGAGTATTTGCATTTGGTGGATTTGGACGGCGCAAAATCCAGTAAAATCGTAAACCATAAAATATTGGAACAAATCGCCACCCAAACCAAATTGAAAATTGATTTTGGTGGTGGATTGAAAGCTGATTCCGATTTGAAAATCGCTTTCGAATCGGGTGCCAACCAAATCACAGGAGGAAGTATTGCCGTAAAAAATAGGGCTATTTTCGAAAAATGGATTACAGAATACGGTTCAGATAAAATCATTTTGGGAGCGGATGCCAATAACGAAAAAGTGGCGGTTTCAGGATGGTTAGAAGATTCTAATGAAGATTTGGTTCCCTTTATTCAAGATTATCAAAGCAAAGGAATTCAATACGTCATTTGCACCGATATTGCCAAAGACGGAATGCTCGAAGGACCAAGTTTTGATTTGTATGCCAAGATTTTGAAGGAAGCCAGTGGCATAAAATTGATTGCATCTGGAGGAATTTCTACTTTTGACGAATTACCAAAATTAGCCGAATTGGGTTGCGAAGGAACGATAATTGGGAAGGCGATATACGAAGGCAGAATTTCGTTGAAACAATTGGAACAATATATAATGTAGAGACGCGATTAATCGGGTCTCTACCATAACAACAAAAATAATGTTAACAAAAAGAATAATCCCTTGCCTTGACATCAAAAACGGAAGAACCGTCAAAGGTATCAATTTCGTAGATTTGCGGGATGCTGGAGATCCTGTGGAATTGGCCAAAATCTATTCGGATGAAGGCGCTGACGAATTGGTCTTTTTGGATATTTCGGCAACAGAAGAACGCCGAAGTACTTTGATTGATTTGGTTCGAAAAGTGGCGGCAACTATTAATATTCCGTTTACCGTTGGTGGTGGAATTTCATCCGTTTCAGATGTTGAAGTTTTATTGCAAAACGGAGCGGACAAGGTTTCTATTAATTCTTCGGCAGTAAAAAATCCGCAGTTGATTAATGATTTGGCACAGAAATTCGGTAGCCAATGTGTGGTGGTTGCAATCGATGCCAAGCAAATTGACGGGGAGTGGATGGTGCATTTAGTAGGAGGAAAGGTCCCGACAGAAATCAGATTATTCGATTGGGCACAAGAAGTGGAACAACGTGGAGCAGGAGAAATCCTTTTTACTTCAATGAATCACGATGGTACCAAAAATGGTTTTGCAAATGAGGCTTTGGCAACATTGTCGGAAATAGTAAATATTCCTATAATTGCTTCTGGTGGGGCGGGAAATATGCAACATTTTGTGGATACCTTTGTGGAAGGAAAAGCAGACGCAGCTTTGGCGGCAAGCGTATTTCATTTCAAGGAAATTGAAATCAAAACATTGAAAAATGAGTTAAAAAATAATAATATTGAGGTACGAATTTAGAGGTACGAGATACGAAGTTTAATAATTTAAACTTCAACTTTACCACTTCTAATTTCTAACTTCTTACTTCTAATCTCAAACTTTAAATAATGAACATAGATTTTTCAAAAAGTGCACACGGATTGATTCCGGCAATTATTCAAGACAGCGAAACAAAAAGTGTTTTGATGTTGGGTTATATGAATGCGGAATCCTACCAAAAAACAATTGAAACTCAAAAAGTAACTTTTTACAGCCGTTCCAAACAAAGACTTTGGACTAAAGGCGAGGAGAGCGGTAACTTTTTAAACGTGATTTCTATTAAAAATGATTGTGATAGTGACACACTTTTGATACAAGTGAAGCCGGAAGGTCCAACTTGCCATACGGGTTCAGATACTTGCTGGCAAGAAGCTAACAATCAAGAGTATGGATTTATTTCTGAATTAGAAAAAACTATCAAAACTCGCAGAGAAAATGCTGATTCTGAGAAAAGTTATGTAGCGTCTTTATTCGAAAAAGGAATCAATAAAATTGCCCAAAAAGTAGGAGAGGAAGCAGTGGAAGTAGTAATCGAAGCGAAAGACAACAATGATCATTTGTTTTTGGATGAAAGCGCCGATTTGCTTTTTCATTATTTAATCTTATTACAAGCCAAAGGATTTCAATTGAATGATGTTGTTAATGTATTGAAAAAACGTCAAAAATAAAACAATAATTTCTAGGTAATTTTCATACATAATACCCAATAGTTTCTTCATATTCTATTGGGTTTTTCTTTTTTCTTTTATATCAAAAGTCAATCCACTATATTTACTTTTTTATTTCAAATTACAATACCACAATGCGAGTTATGAATTCAGAAAATGCCCCTTTTACACAAGAACCAAATAATACAATTACCAAAAACGGACTTCATATTATTTTGAAAACAGATGAAGATGATGCACGCCCAATTTATATTTCAGGAAATTTCAACGGTTGGCGAACGCAAGACAAAGATTTTATGATGGTACAAATTGGAAACAATTTGTACCAATATGAATTTCCAAAAGATTTTGAATACCCGGAAGAGCTTTTATACAAATTTACCAAAGGTGATTGGAGCGAGGTCGAAATTGACAAGCACGGAAACCGTACCGAAAACAGATCGACCCGAAGTCATTCAGGAATACAAAATGAATATGTAGAGCGATGGAGAAAAAACTGGCTGCCATTCAAGCAATCTTTTCTACCTCAAGTATTACTGATTTCTGATGAATTTGAAATTCCTCAACTCAATAAAACCAGAAAAATATGGGCATTGCTTCCTCATGATTATGATGCAACAAAAGAGCGATATCCCGTAATGTATTTGCAGGATGCGCAGAATTTATTCAATGAAGACGCACAATTTGGTAATTGGGAAATTGATAAAAAGCTGGCTGTAATGTCAGAATATAAAATTGGAAAAATTATAATTATTGCGATAGAACACGCCGAAGAAGATCGGATAAAGGAATACAATGTTGGCACAACAGTTTTGGGAAAAGGACAGGGAAAAAAATACATTCAGTTTGTAACTGAAACCTTGAAACCTTTTGTGGATAGCAATTTTAGAACTAAAGTAGAACGGGAACACACCGGGATTGGGGGAAGTTCAATGGGGGGTTTAGTAAGTCTTTTTAGTGGATTGAGATACCCAAAAGTTTACGGAAAATTAATGCTTTTTTCACCCTCACTTTGGGTAGTACCAAAGCTTAAAGTAGATTCTGATAGCACGAATACTGACGACACCAAAATTTATTTATATGCTGGAGGTGATGAAAGCGAGACGATGATAGAACATGTAAAGACTTTCAAGAAAAATATGATTGCCAGCGAATTTATGAAAGACAAAATGAAAATCAATTTGAGTATTAATATGGAAGGAAAACACAATGAAACCTATTGGAGCGACGAGTTTCCAAAAGCGATTGAGTGGCTTTTTTTTAATTCTAAAGAGAATTAGATTATGAAAATAAATACGATTCAAAATCTCGAGGAATTTTCGGGAACTATTTTAGTTCCCGTTTCTGAAACTTATATAAAGAGTCTGGTTCCAATTGAATTTCACGGAGTTTCTGTTCCTTCAAAAGTATTCTATGGAAAAAAAGATACTCATTATTTAGTCCAAAAATACGATTGCATCCATATTTTTATAGGTTTAGGTACAGCAATTGATTATAAATCTTTGAAAACCACTTTCCGAAGAATTGCATCCAAACAAAAAGAATTGTTCAATGCCAATGTTGCGTTGGTTTTACCCGAACAATTCACGAGTGACCAAGTTGAAGCCTCAATCTCCGGAATGCTTTTGGGTACATATGATTTAGGACATTACAAAAAAATAAAAGAACCGCACCCCTTACTGGATTCCAATTTTGTTTTACAATTACTTTCTAAAAATAATTTCGACGATACCATTGTAAAATCAGTAAAAATAGCCAATGCCCAACTTGAAATACTGTATTTGGTCGATCTACCGCCCAATAAAGTTACTCCAAAATATTTGTCAAATTGGGCCAATGAAAGCGGAAAGAAGTTTGGTTTCGATGTTGAAGTTCTAGGCTTTGAGGCTTCCGAAAAAGCAGGATTGGGTGCTTTTTTATCCGTTGGGAAAGGAAGTCAAAACGAACCGCAGTTTGTAATTATGAATTACATTCCCGAAAATGTGAATGATAAAACCAATCACATTGGTTTGGTGGGAAAAGGCATCACTTTTGACACAGGAGGTTTAAATATTAAAACATCCGCGATGGTGCAAATGAAATGTGACATGGCTGGTGGAGCCGCTGTTTTTGGAGCTATGCAATTGATTGCTGATTTAAAATTACCCGTAAAAGTTACTGCTATTGTGCCTTGCGCCGAAAATTCTGTTGACGCTAAATCCTTTTTGCCTAGTGATGTCATTCAGAGTTACAGTGGTCATTCGATTGAAATTATTGATACTGATGCAGAAGGAAGACTGGTTTTGGCAGATGGAATATCCTACTTAATCAAGAATTTCAAACCCGAATATATTGTTGATATTGCCACATTAACCGGAAGTTGTGTGGGGACTTTTGGCTATGAATGTGCTGGCATGTTTACCAATAATGAAACTATTTCAAAGAAATTGCAAGAAACAGGCGATGCTATTGGGGAACGACTTTGGCAATTGCCTCTTTGGGAATGCTACAAGCAAGATATAGAAAGTGATATTGCCGATGTGAAAAATTATAGTGGGAAACCAGTCGCTGGTGCTATTTCAGCGGCAAAGTTCTTGGAATATTTCACTGATGAACACAAAGCTTGGGCGCATTTGGATATTGCCGGAGTGGCTTTTGGTGATGATGAATTTGCGAAAAGCAAACACGCCAGCGCTTATGGTGTTCATTTATTGACAAAATTTATTGAGAATTTATAATAATCATATCCGAAATTATTCTTCCTAAAGAATTTGAATCTGAAGTGGTTTAAACTTATTTGGTAAATAAAAAAGGGTTGACGAAATTTGTGTTGCAAAACATAATAATTTCAAAACCAACCCTTATGTACAGTGTACTCGACAAAGATATAATAAAAT
>JBIKPM010000185.1:0-4788 GCA_044357435.1 Flavobacterium sp.
GCTACTACGCCAAAGACAAACCCAACGTTCACGCAAGTAAGTGCAATTTGTTCAGGTGCAACAATGGTAGCCTTGCTAACCACTTCAGTTAATGAAATTGAAGGAACTTGGTCGCCAGAACTAAATAATTTGGAAACTACAGAATATACATTCACCCCAATTGAAGGACAATGTGCAAATACGGCTACGATGACCATCACCGTAACTCCAGCAACTACAAACGGAAGTGTAACTACTTCAATCTGTGTAGGAGATTCGTATACTTGGCCTTTGCCAAATGGAACTGGTTTAACGTATGCTTCAGCTCAAACTGGACTTACTAATGTTGTAGGATGTAATACAGCTACGTTGAATTTAACCATTACTGCGCAACTACAATGGTATTTAGATGCCGATAGCGATGGTTATTACACTGGCGCTGCCGTGACATCTTGCACTTCACCGGGCGCAGGTTATACGACTACTGTAATGGGCGGAGGTGATTGTAACGATGCTAATTCAGCAATCCATCCCGGAGTACAACCAACAGAACCAACCAAAGTAAATTGTTGGGATAACTTTGTTTTCAATTCAGGAACTTGTTCTTGGGACAATACCGGCACGCAAGCAACAGAACCCACCAAAGTAAACAGTTGGGATACTTTCGTGTTCAATATAGGAACTTGTTCTTGGGATAATACAGGAACACCAACGAATAGTACCACTATACTGGACTCGCAGTGTGGCAGTACTTTAGCAACACTTAATTCAACCATTACGGCGTATCCTGTTGCCAATGCCACGTTGTATACGTTTAAAATTGTAACTTCAGGAACCAATGCGATTCGTTATTACCGCTCGACCACAAGTTCGTTTAACCTCACTCAGGTAACGGGTTCTTTATATAATACAACCTATACTCTAAGTGTGGCTGCTACTATTGGAGGATCTCTTAAAGCGTATGGCTCGGCTTGTACCGTGACCACGCCGGCAGTTCCTTTGAGTAAGGTGCAAGACTCCCAGTGCGGGATTAATTTGACAGCATTGTCCACGGTAATTGTCCCATTTGCCGTTCCCTTGGCGCAAGGCTACAAATACAAGGTGACCAACACGGTAACGAACGAAGTGAATTACTACACCCGAAGCGCAACCGCGACTTTTGCTCTATCGCATAGACCCGATACTAATTCTGGCAGTGTGGCTATCAAATTGTCGTCAACCTATTCCGTAGCCGTGGCGGTGAAACACAATGGGGTGTTCTCTGACTATGGAGACGCTTGTTTGGTAAGTACCCCACTACTGCCAACGACAAAAATTCAGGACGCGCTTTGTGACACTACCCTAGCGAATATCAACTCTTACTTGTATCTAAAAGCACAAGTTGCCGGGCAAAAAGGCTACCGCTTCAAGGTGACCCAAGGTGCTGAAGAAAGAACTTATGACAGGCCTTCGGGTTCTTATCCGTTTCAATTGAAGCAATTGGTGGGAGGCGCCGCCTATGCTACCACTTATGAGGTAGCGGTGTCTGTTTTTTACAACGGGGCTTGGCAACCGTATGGTGCGACCTGCACTGTAACAACACCGGCAGCAGCGCAATCGAAACTCGCTACTACCCAATGCGGCATCACCTTGAACAAAACCAACACCAATGTCTTGACGGCCAATTCTGTTGGGGTAGCGCAAGCCTATCGCTTTGAGGTGAGCAAGGGCGCATCGGCCTACACGGTCGAGACCGCTTCCGGTTTGCTGCGAACCTTCAAGTTGACCGAGGTTCCGGGATTGACCCTAGAAAGTGGTGCTACGTATGGCATTCGAGTGGCTATCAAAGCCAACGGCACATGGCAACCGTATGGCACATCGTGCAACGTGACCACCTATGGCAGTCCGGCAATCGTTAAAATGGCAGATCCCCTGGCTAAGCCGGAGAGCGTATTCAACGCTTTGGCCTATCCTAACCCGTTCTCTAGCGCTTTTCAACTCGAGTTGAACACTTCCAGCAAAACCGCAGTAGACCTTAAGGTTTATGACGTGCTAGGACGATTGATCGAAAACCGCCAATGGAATGCCGCTGAAGCCAGCGAGCAGGAAATGGGAAACAATTACCCGTCTGGGGTGTATAACATCATCCTGAATCAAGGGGAAAATGTTAAAACACTGCGCGTGATTAAAAGATAATAGATCAAAGCAATGGTTTGTAATAAGCCCTTCACCATTGGTGAAGGGCTTATTTGTTTTCAGGTTTGTCTTGAGCGTAGTCATAAGACTCGATGTGACAAAAAAGAAGGGAACTTTAATGAACCCGTTAATGGAATTCAATCTATAGTACCAAATAAAACACCCCTTTTGATGAAGCGGACTTCGTTAAAAAGGGGTGTTTGCTTTTAGATACTATTGGCACTCTCGCCTATTCCAGCATAAAACTCACGCTTACATTGGTCGTAATTTCTATTTCTCCAACCGCCAAAGTTTCTCTTGGAGCCTCTGTCCCATCCATCGCCATTGTTTTCATGGCATACATTCGAGGTTGCGGGGTATAACTTTGTGAATTGTCCGATATAAGAATGGCTTTCCCCACTTTCTGTCCCAAAACGGACACAAAATCTTCCGCTTTGGCTTTGGCGTCTTTTACTGCCAACTTTCGGGCATCGGATTGCAGTTGGTTCATTTTGGAAGACTTGAACTCTACATTGTCAATTCTGTTAATTCCTTCGTTGACAAGACCCTCCATCAATGCATCATATATTGCCAAATCTTTCAATAAAATCTGGACAGATTGTGTTGCAATGTAATTGTGTTTCTTTTTCTCGTAATCATAATTGGGATTTAAGGAAACGCGCTGTGTTTGATAATCTTCTTTGGCAATATTCGACTTCTTGATGAATTTTAATATGGCGTCCATCTTTTTGTCATTTTCCCTCTTTACATCGTCCGCCTTTGTTCCTTTGGTTTCAATCGAAATGGAAATCAAGGCTTGATCAGGAGCCACTTTTACCTTCCCTTCACCGGAAACATTAATCATAGGAACTTGTTTTTGTTCCTGTGAATAGGACATTGTCGCAAATAAAATACCGAGAATCAATAGTGCTTTTTTCATATTTTAAAATTTTAGTTGGTTTTTACAATCAGTAGTCAAATCTTGTGCCAATTACAGTTTCCCCGCTTTAGATAGTACAAAAAGTAGTATTATAGGAATAGCCAAAAGCACCACCATAGCCGTGTTATCCACGAGCATTGCAGGTTCTTTTAAAAGGGTGATTAAATACCCCCCAACAGCGCCCCCAAAATGAGCCGTATGACCTATGTTGTCGTTCTTAGCTTTCATTCCGTAAATAGAATACAACAGATACCCAATTCCAAAAAGATAGGCTGGAATAGGAATTGGAATAAAAAACAGATACAAACTCATACTTGGCTCAATCAAAATAGCGGAATATAAAACTCCCGTAACGGCTCCGGAAGCTCCGATAGCCCTATAACTGTAATCATTTTTGTGCATCAACAAGGTTAATAAACTCCCAAAAACAAGACTTCCCATATAAATCAACAAAAAGGAGGCACTACCAAAATAATTTGTAACTACTGGAGCGAACATAAAAAGCGTGAACATATTGAAAAACAAATGCCCCATATCAGCATGTAAAAAACCCGATGTCACCATTCGGATTTGCTCACCGGCACGAATACTCCCGATGTGAAATTCAAATTTTCTAAAAAAAGCCACATCGTTAAATCCTTTTAAACTGAATAAAATAGTGACGGCAATAATTACAATTAAAATTGTGCCCATAAAAAATTTGTTGTTTTTAAAAGTGTAAATCTAATTAATATAATGCTCATAAAAACAGGTTGCACAGCATAAACTATCAACCATAAGAATTTTTTGGATTATATTTGCCGAAATATTTCACTTCATGCGGTTTATAATTTACTTTATTACTTATCCTTTTTTATGGTGCGTCTCGATGCTGCCTTTCCCAGTACTCTATCTATTTTCAGACTTCATTTACCTCATCGTCTATTATGGAATTGGATATAGAAAAAAGATAGTTCGAGAAAACTTAGCTTTGGCATTGCCCAATTTATCCGAACAAGAAAGATTAACAATCGAAAAGAAATTTTTTCGTCATTTATGCGACATGTTTCTCGAAATGATAAAGACTATGACCATTTCAAAAAAAGAAATGAGCAATCATTTTGTCTTTACCAATCTTGAAGTGTATAAAAATTTAGAAGAAAAACAAAAAAGCATTGCAATCATGATGGCTCATTACGCTAGTTATGAATGGGCTGTTTCTATAAATTCATTCGTGGATTTTGAAGCTTATGGTATTTACAAAAAAATAAACAATCCTTATTTTGACAAATTAGTTCGCGATATTAGATTAAAATTTAAAGCCAAACTGATTACCACTAAAGAAACAATTCCTAAAATAATTGAAAACAATAAATTAAATAAATTGTGCACCTACGGTTTTGCAAGCGACCAGTCTCCTAGAATTAACTCGGTTTTTCATTGGCAAAAATTTATGGGAATTGAAGTTCCAGTTCATACTGGGGCCGAAATGCTTGCGAAAAAATATGACATGAATGTGATTTTTATCAAAATTAAAAAAATAAAACGAGGCTATTATGAAGCCAGTTTTGAAGTTCTATCTGAAAACGTTACCCAAGTGCCCAGTTATGAAATCTCAGACCGTTTTATAAAACTGGTGGAGCAACAAATTTATGAAGCTCCTGAATATTATTTATGGACACACAAACGTTGGAAACATAGGAGATAGAATTTATTATTTCCCTTTTCCCTCCATG
>JBIKPM010000186.1:0-4782 GCA_044357435.1 Flavobacterium sp.
TATTGCCAATTTACCCCCAAAATTAGGTGGTCAATTTAAACTGGAAAGTGGTGGTCAGTTTGCTCCGGAAATGGTGGTCAATTTAGACTGGAAAGTGGTGGTCAATTTGACCGGATTTTCCACATCTAATAGCTTACTCTGCTGATTAATATTGGAGTATTCAACATTTTTACTTAAATATTCTTTATAGGAATTAATGGTGTTTACAATAGATTCATTAACAGCTTTAGAATAAGGTAATGATTTTAGAGTGATTCCAAGTGGTGGTGGCATTATTATATAAATATCTCCCACTTTTCTTTGCCTTGCCAAAGCTTGAATTATGGCATTTGCACCAGATGTAAACACCCCTTTATTATTTACAAATTCAATATCTAATCTGTAAGGTATGAAAATAATTAAAACATGATTTTCTTTGTTTATATTAACTCCTGTTGTAAAATTAGTTCCAATGTTATAATAATTATTATTATATTTCTTGTTAGCTTTATCTTTATCAAAAACATCAGCATAACAATAGTTTATTTGTTTTTTAATCTTCTTTAACACTTCATTTACTCCATTCTCTTTTTGAAATATCTTTTTTATTTGTTGTTTTGAATAAACAACTATATCAAAGCTAGTTTGGTTATCAACAAAATCATTCAGAATTTTTATAAAGTTGGGATTGTTTGATAATGCTCCTGAATTGTGAATTACTAAATGTAATCTACTTTGCTTTTCAGGATATATTTTCCTTTCTGATTCTACAATTTGTATTTTTCTTTCTGTGAACTCAGATAAATATTTAATTACCTCTTTAGAAGCTTCATTAAAAGTAGCGCTAACCACAAATATCTTATGTATAAACCCTTGATACTTCCAAAAACTATAAAAATATTCCTCTTTAAAATTATGGATACCATCATGAATTTCATCAAAAAAGACAATTACTTTTTTATTGTTTTTAGCACAATAGGTGTGTAATTTACTGAAATATTTTATCTTTTTTCCAGCTTGAAAAAGAAAATTTTCTCCTGAATTTCCTAATAAACTATTAATAGACATTATATGAACTTTGTAATCACTTACTTTAAAAGCTTTTACAATATCCGAATCACTAACATAGCCATAATTCATTAATTCTGTATTTTCTGAACTCTCTACAAAATTTAAATGTTCAATATTCAACATATTAAAAATTTTACTTCTGCTAATACTATTTTCATTAGTATCTTTAGAAAGATCATCTTCATATTGTTTTATTAAGCTATTGTAGGGAACTGCAAGTATAACAACATATTCGCCTGTTCTTGCATAATTTTTTATCATTTCAATGACAGCATAAGATTTGCCTTGTCCTACACCAGCATTTATAACAACAGTGTTTTTTTCATCATATGATTGACTAATTAACTCTATAATTTGATTTGATATATATCCTTCATCATTAGGAGTTATAATGTTTTTTGGTTCAACCTCATAGTATTGACTATCAAAATCCTCAGGATTTATTTGCTTAAATTCTATAGGTAAGTCTTGCAATTCAAAATCAAGTAAATTCATAAAGTAAAAATTAAACTGTGCTGTAAAAATAGAAAACACAGTTTAATATACCTTTTACTTATCCAGTTTATTTCCTAAATCAATAATATGCTGACTTAATTTAGAATTCACAACCTTGGCATAATGCTCTTGTGTAGTAGAAAGTTTGGAATGCCCTAGTAGCTCAGAAACTACTTCCATTGGGACATCATTGTAAAGCAATACTGTAGAAGCAAATGTTTTTCTGGCAATGTGATGGGTAAGATTTTTTGAAATGCCAATAATATCTGCAATTTCTTTTAAGTATTCATTAAACTTCTGATTGGATATTTTTGGAAATACCAATTCCGAAGTATCATCATTATAAATATGAAGCACTTTTTGGGCTCTAGGCAACAACGGCACTTTATAATCTCTATCTGTTTTACTTCTTTTGACTACAATCCATAAATTACCATCAAAACCAGTTATAATATCAGATTTCTTAAGCAAGCTCATTTCTTTAAATGCTAGTCCTGTATAGCAACAAAAAACAAAAAGCTCTTTTACACTTTGAATTCTAGCAGTTTTAAACTGATGGTTTTCGAGCTTTAGAAGTTCTTCCTTTGTCAAAAAAACAATATTCTTTTTGATCACTTTGGCAGTATGCATAATAAAAGGATCTTTTTCAAGGTAACCTTCAGAAATTGAAAACTTAAGAGTTTTTCTAAACCTTTGGATAGCCTTATTTATGGTACTTTGGCTTAATCCCTGCTTGTTCTTGCCTTTTTGTGTTTTCAAATAATAATCATAGTCATCAAGAAAATTACTTTTAACATTTTTAAGCTTAAGGTCAGCAGAATTGAATTTGAATCTCACAAAATCCTTGAGGTGATTATAAGACTCAAGGTATTTGTTATAAGTAACAAGCTCAATATCCTTGCCTATCAACTTTTTAATTTTATTATTGTACTCCGTATATACTTCTAGTATCCCTTTTTCTTTTTTGGGCTTTTCACCTTTGTATATTAAATAGAGGTCATCTACATCAAAATCGGAGCCTTTCATTTGCAAAAACAAAAAAGCCTGATTAATTTTATTTTTAATCAGGCTTAATTGGCTATTTACATATGTATTTTCTTCATTAGGAGGTTTAGTCTGTTGTAGCTTACTGTACCATGTATTTGGATTAATTAGTAATCCTGTGGCAAACTCATGCCTTCCCTCATTATATGTAATTCTACATCTAATTGGGCATTTTCCTTGTTTATTTATTTTTGTTTTTTGTATCAAAAATAAAATTGAAATTTTATAATTGTTCATTGCTTTAAAGTTTTGGTTTGTGAATTTTGGGTATAAAAAAGTGGTACACCTGAGAAATAAAATGGTACACCTAATTGTGTGCCTTTTTTGAAGAAATATTTAGGGAATTATGGAGACTTGAAACCCCCTTAAAATCAAAAAAGCCATCCCTAAAAAGGGAAAGCTTTCCATTGGTCTAACTACTAAACCTGCCCATTTCGGGGCAAAACAACACAACAATCTTAAATGCTTTTAGGGCAAAAAAGGCTTTCATTTCTGAAAACCTTTATCCCAATTTAGCGGTCTGGACGGGACTCGAACCCGCGACCCCATGCGTGACAGGCATGTATTCTAACCAACTGAACTACCAAACCTCTGCTTTATTGCGGTTGCAAATATACTATAGAATTTTGTATCTACAAGTGTTTCTGCGAAAAATATTCAATTAAATTTTTACGGCTTACCCAAACTTTTGTTTTTCAACTAAATATGCCGTCAATACTTTCTCAAAACTGTCGGAAACCCCAACGGGAACATATTTAATCTTATTTTGAGAGCAGGTCAATGCCAGGTTTTTGAAGTAATTATTTACCCCTTTTTCATATTCCTCCTTTATATTATCGGCAAAAACGGTCACCTCGTCTCCGCTTTCTAAGTCAATAAATTTCCTTGGGGCGTTATCAAAATCGAAATTCAATTCGGTTTTGTTATCAATAACATGAAACAAAACCACTTTGTGTTTGTTGTGTTTCAGATGTTGCAAGGCATTAAACAGGGCCTCCTCATTGCCTGATTGAAACATATCCGTAAAGAGAATAATCATCGACCGTCGATGCATTTTCTCGGCTATTTGGTGTAGAAAGGTTATCGTGTTCGTGGTTTTTTGAGTTTTCGGTTGCGCCAAGAGATTTTCTAGCGCATTCAACACCATTCTGTGGTGGCGATCACTTCCTTTTTCAGGCGCATAATATTCATAAGTGTCCGAAAACACGCTTAATCCAACAGCATCTCGCTGTTTCTTGAGAAGATTCATCAAAACAGCCGAAGCCAAAACGGAAAATCCAATCTTGCTTTGGTAAAAATTCTCAGTGTCTTTGAGCTTTGGATAGTGCATCGACGACGAATTGTCAATGATGATGTGGCAGCGCAAATTAGTTTCTTCTTCGAACCGTTTGGTGAATAACCTGTCAGTTTTGGCAAACAATTTCCAGTCAATGTGCTTGGTGCTTTCGCCAACATTGTAGACTTTGTGCTCGGCAAATTCGGCAGAAAATCCATGAAAAGGACTTTTGTGCATTCCAGAAATAAAGCCTTCCACAATTTGGTTGGCCAACAATTCCAGGTGCTGAAAACTGGAAATTTTCTCTATTTGCGATTCAATCTTCATTCTGTTTCTTTTTTAATTTTTTGTGCTCTATACAATCCGTCAGTGGCTTGCAATAATTTTCTTTTTAGAATGGGGCTAAAATTAGGATTATCCCTTAAAAAATCTTCAACCAATTGAAAAGCATACCCTGATGAATATCTGCCAATGCTTCCGCTTACCCATGCTTTTGGAAAAAAAATATCTCCAGTCCGTTGAATTTCATCGATTAAATAAAGAACCGGTTTTAAATATTTTTCAGCACTTTTTTGTCGTAAAGGGTGAAAGATATTTTTAAAAGCACTTAATACCCACGACTCGTTTTCTCTGTTTTTTCCCTCCTTTAAAGATTCCATATAAGTACTTCTAACGGTTTCATCATCAGACAAGGAGGCCAGTAAATATTGAAATCGTTTTTGTTTATCGGGGTTGCTTATGGTCGCAATGGTTTTAGAAATGATATCATTAGTTTTTTGATGTTTAAATATAATTAAATCCATCGCAATATTAGTATAATCGTCCTCATTTAATTTCAAATTGTCAATTTGAATTTCCTTATTCCAAATTTGATACAATCGTTCTTTATCAATATCAGTGTAGGCTACAGAACTGTA
>JBIKPM010000023.1:0-13887 GCA_044357435.1 Flavobacterium sp.
GTAGAATGGGCCGATTATGGCAAACCTTAATTTTAATGTCAGAATATCCGGTCTTTGAATTTCTGCCGTTTGAAACATTAATTAGCCAAACACAAACGGAGTATTATAAATCACTGGCGTTAAGCGACAAAGTTGGTAAATCTACGATCTTCATTGAATACATGCTTGGGGTAATCGACAAATCTTTAGAGGGGCTGCTCAATTACAACAATCGTATTATAAAGGATATCGACCGATTGGAACATTTTATGAATCTGGGAATCAAGGAATTTACAAGAAAAGATTATATGAACATCTTTAAAGATATAGCATCAGCCACGGCAAGCAGAGATTTAAGGAAAGGAGTGGAATTAAAAATGTTGGAGATTGTTGGGAGCCAGAACAAAACAAAATATGTTATAAAATGAGAAAGGTCTAATCATAGCCACAAAACCATATATAAAAAAAGCCTGATCCATACGAATCAAGCTTTCTTATATAATCCGGGAAAGGTTACCATACGAAAACCGGACTATTTATTTTTAGATTTTGTCAACCACTTTAAAAGGAGCGAAACCATAAAACTTACAGTCGCACCTACGACCCCTAGGATAATGGTTTTAGCAATATCTTCGGAAAGAATATTGGGCAGTACACTCAAAAATGTTCCGGATGCGGTTCCAGTTCGGAGGGAAATATTAGTCTCCATCACGAGGTTTATTTAGATTGTCTTCAGCAACGGTTATTTGACTCACTGCCGAAATAACTCCACCAGCCACGGCAACATAACCCGCAGCGCTTACAAGCGCAACTGGCAACGCAACTGGGGCGGCAAGAATCGTTCCGCTGACGGCCAACAAGACCAAACCTATACTTCGCAAAATCCTAAAAAATTTCGGTGTGGGCGCTTGAGCGCGATCTACTATATTCATGATACTTCTTTTTTTGATTGTATTTTTAAAATCACTTTTTCCTTGCGCTCAAAAGCGGCTATTGTCAAAACTTTTAGCTTTTTAAACGCTTTCCTTGAGCCACTTCCTTTTCCCTTTCCGGTGAGCTTGGTTACAGGAGCAATACAGCCCAACAATTCTTTATTGGCGTCATTGGCGGGATGGATTAAGATTAAATCTCTTCCCGGAACATCTATCAAATGCAAGTGCCATTTGAATTTGGGGCTATACCGCTGCTGCAAGATATAAGATCCCTCGGGAATGCAAGAAATACGCCTTTGGTTTTCCAACCAAGGCAATTCGATGGTATAACAAACTAATGTGCCCTTCCATTCCAAAACCCCTTGCGTTCCCTCGGGAAAATAAGTCCGTGTCAACACCAGAACCATCCTACAATCCGCTCACCTGCACCAAGGCCAATGGGTTGTATGCTCCATTTTTCAAGGCATACATTTGTCCATTTACCTCTTGGTAGAACTCCACTCCCAAAGCCAAAAACAAGGGTTTGGTGCTTCCTGGAGTTACAGCATTCACCTGGCTTATGGGAACCGTAGCCACCGCATCCCAAGGTAAAATGGCTGTTTCCGAATGGGCTTCAACGAAAGTTTCCGCCTCAAAATCAATCTCGGCACCAGCCGAAATGATTTTATAATGCGTGGTTCCTGATGGAGCTGCAATCATATTCGCCGGAATAAACGAATCCAGATCAACAGAGATTGCTCCAGAAGAACGGTCAATTACCGCCACGAATGGGGCAAACAAACTCGTGCCTAGTTTCCCTCTGATGTTGAATTCAAATCCGGTAAGCAACTCCGCCTCACCATCGATGACATTGCGCAATCCCCTTACGCTTATCATATCAGCTTGTATGACCTTGACCATCGCTTGGGTCAATCGACTCACCATTCTGCCATCGGCAGAGTTGACAAGCAATGATCTAGTTTAGCCCCTTAATAGTTCGGAGTGTTATTTTAAATTTCAAACTTATATATTTGAGATATGAAATACAAGAAATGGACTTTAACGCAGAAGCTAGAAATAATAGCTGCTTCAGAAGATATTGGTATTGTAGAGGCCTGCCGTAAGTATGGCCTAAGTACAGGAAGTTTATATAGCTGGAAGAAGAAGTTTGAGCACAAAGGAGAGGCTGGCTTAAAAGTGACTTATGACACTAAGAGCAAAGAGCTTAAAGAATTAGAAGAGGAAAATCGTATTCTACGTAAGCTACTAAGTGACAGAGAAATCGAATTAGAGATACAAAGGGAACTTTTAAAAAAAAAGTTTGGGACATCCGATCCAAGAAAGATTTAGTGAACCATATTTATGAAAAGCATAAGTGTAGCAAGGCTAAAATCATAAAGATGGTGGGTATCGTTACCAGTAGCTATTATAGACAACCTAGTTTTGGAAAGAAAGGGAATCATCCGACGGCAGCGACCATTCATCAAAAAAATGGTTTAGTTAGCCAATCAGTTGTTGTAAAGTCTATTAAAGATATTTTAAAACACGAATTTATAGACTGTGGTTATCGGTTGATGACCAAATATCTAAATAGAGATGGCTACCTAATAAATCATAAAAAACTATACCGAATTATGAAAGAAGAAGGTCTTTTAAAACTCGAGAATAGAATTAATAGAAGTGGTTCTGGACGTAAGTTTGTGAAATTTAGGAAGGTTTATACTTCTAGACCATTGCAATGTTTAGAAATGGATATTAAAATGGTGTGGGTGCCAAATGTTGGTAAAAACGCTTATTTGCTATCTATAATTGATGTTCATACACGAAGAATTTTAAAGGATTATTTTTCTTTCAATATAAAGCAAAATCATGTTATAGACTTACTTTCTACACTCTTTGACGAATATAACTATCCTGAAAATGTAGTTATTAGGAGTGATAATGGTAGTCAATTTATAGCTAAAAGTGTCCGTGAGTATTTAGGCTTAATAGGTGTGCAGCAAGAATTCACCCACGTTGCAACACCTGAAGAAAATGCTCATATAGAAGCCTATCATGGCATCTTGAAGAAGGAAGTATTTTCTAGGTTCGATTATCGAACTTTTGGAGAAATCCAACAGATATTGAAAAGATTTGTGTCGTTTTACAACAATGAACGACTTCACGGACTCTTAGGTAGAATTACTCCTATGGAGAAATGGAACTCAGATAAACATCTAATAATAATGAAAAAATTAACCGCGTAATTAAAAATCGAAATCTAGAATATTACTCTTGTTTTATAGGGGTCAAAACATGATCTCAAAGACGTTCTCAAAATCTTTCCAGCCGTCCCGGCTCTACCAAATTCGGAACCGTTCTCCCGGGTTCTCTGGAAAGCAGGATCGTTCTTGATTCTGCTGGCTTCAATCCCTCCCTTTTCTCGAGCCAAATGCCCATCCTTTGTTTTGTAAAAAGTAATATCTCCGATAGTACCTTTCAACTTAATTATGCCTTTTTGCCTTGCCATAATTTCTAAAATTTTAAATTAATACTGTTTCAAATTCCCTCAATACCCATCTTGTTGCAACACCTTTCGATTGATTTCCAAACAAAGATTACACTTAAACTATTAATTAATGTTATGGTAGTATTCCGTATGTCACTATCTGACATTAATGTCATAAAACGTCACAAATGAAACGTTATAATAATCTAAAATTGGAGTAAATTGCTACTTAAAACAAAGACAAATTTTTACTAATTTTATTTCGAATCAACGGCAATAATTGTAGCGTTCAAAAGCCAATCAAAGCCTAATCAAAAGTATAGATAGTGTATGAAAACTGAAATAAAGAGAGTGTGTATTTACCCAAAGGACATACAGCGTATTACAGGGAAGAGTTATCGACAAAGTATTCGATTGTTAAACAAGCTAAAAAAGGACTTTAATAAGATTCAAAGTAGCCTAGTAAGTGTGGAAGAATTTTGTGATTACACGGGTTTAAAATACGAACACGTAGAACCTCATATAAAAGGGTAAAATGTTTAAACCTATTTGTTTTTTGAATTACTTATTCATTAATATTCCATATATTTGTATGTGTAAGATTTGTCAAAAAAGATTTGTTTTTTTGAGGTTCAAAATCGAGACCCTAGAATTATATTTTGAAAAAACCTTGTTAAACAAGGTATATTGGTTGGTAATACAAATCCCTTCCTTTCTATAAACAGTTCTCATGTTTGCTATCGGCCAAGTTTTTTCACACAACACTAATCCCTAATCCCTGCCTTCGGTAAAAATAGATTCGCTTTATAGAGAAGACCAATTTTATTTCAACTTACTTAATCATACTCAAAGGGTTCTGTGTAATTTGAATTGAGAACCGACGCACGCTGTTTCAATTACAAAATGAAACAAAATCACTATATAAATGAAACTTTTTGAATGTCGAAAAGTTGTTTTAAGGCTGTTTATTTGTTACTTTACAATAACAATTAAAATGAAAAATTATAGACTACTTATTCTATTAACCATTTCTTTGATTACATCCTCTGCCTACAGTCAAAAATTTTTGTATGAGAAAGGACCATTGGTATTGAAAGCCAATTCGTTGGAAGACGGCTTGGGGCGTTTTGAAACCGCCGATTTGCCCAATGTCAGCCCCAAAAACACGATTGCCCTAAAACCAGAAGCCACAGCTTTGACCCAAAAGATGTGGGCAATTGCCCTTAATGATGTCGAGCTTAACTTGATTACCAACGATTATGGAACTTATTTTGCTGCGGGACGACGGTATACAGACCGAGTGTATTGTCGCGATATTTCCTATGCTGGAATCTTGGGAATCAATGCTTTGTATCCCAAAGAAATGATGACTTCGCTAAGGGTTACCAGGGATGTAGCGAAAAAAATGGGATACAAAGTTTCGACAGAAGAGGTTATTAAAGAAATCGACGCCCCTTGGGATGCCATTACGGACGATAGAAAACAAATAATGGCCCAGTTCAAAAGCAACAGTATCACGCGTCGTACTGATGATGTGGTTTGGATCTGGGCGGTAGATGATTTGTTTAAATCGCATCCTGACGTTGCCGATTGGAATTGGTTTTACACCAATGGGAAAAGTAATTTTGACACCCTTTATGCTCCTTGGTATGACGCAACAGATGGTTTGTACAGAGGTCAAAACACTTTTCAGGACCTGCAATCTGATGGGTATCCGGATGGTTATTCTCAAGCGGATTGTGTGTTGTTGAAAAGTACTTCTACCAATTGTTTGTACTATAAAGCGATGCTATCATTGGCCAATGCTGCCCAAAAATGCAATTTACCGGCAGAATCTAAATCTTGGATCAAAAAAGCCGAAGCACTTAAAAAAGCGATTTTAAAAGAATTACTACTGCCGGATGGCACCTTTACGTACTTTAAGGATAGAAACGGAAAAGTATTGACCAACCAGCACAACTTGGGGACGGCTTTTGCAGTGCTTTTTGGAATAGTAAAAGGGGAAGCGGCCAAGAAAGCGATTGATAATTATCCGTCAAATCAATACGGAATCCCTTTGATTCACCCGTTTTTAGGTGATGGAAATGGCGACCACAATGCCGCAGCCTGGCCCTTTTGCGATACCTTTTTCTTGCAAGCCAAGGAAATTGCCGATAAACAAGATTATACAGGATACAATGCTGCCTTGCTGGCCCGAACGATGGGAACAAAATTTTCGGATAAACGCGATAAAGAATGGGGTGGATTTGGTTCTTTTCACGAAAAAGTGCCATTGCCTTCCGGTTTAATTTCGGGTTCGGGATCCCAACTTTGGACATCGGCCGCTTTTATGAATGTTTGTTTGAGGGCTAATCTTGTTGAATTAAGTACCAAAAAGTAAAATGAAAATATCGTCACTTACGTTTTCCGTAATAGTACTTTTTACTCTATTTACTATTGGTGTAAACGCAAAAGTTTCAACCAAGAAAAAGCAAGAAAAACCTAATATTATCCTCATATTAGTTGATGATATGGGGTATTCTGACATTGGATGCTATGGAGGTGAAATCAGTACGCCCAATTTAGATAAACTGGCCACACAAGGGATTCGATTTACACAAATGCACAATACTTCAAAGTGTTTCCCATCGCGTTCTTGTTTGTTAACGGGTGTTTATGCCCAGCAAAACGGAATGTCAGTAGATCCAGTAAGTTTTGACAATTCCATTTCTCTTGGAGACTTATTAAAATCACAAGGCTATCGAACCTTACAGTCCGGAAAAAATCATAGTAATAAATCGCTGTATGATTTTGGTTTTGATCGGGTTTACGAATTTTTTGGTGGTGCTACGAATCATTTTAATCCCGGCAAACAACGTTCAGGAGAAGCAGAGCCCATTTTTAAAGGCGGTCCAGATACCTGGAATATTGATGCTAAGGCTTACAAACCTTACAATACCAACAAGGATTTTTATTCCACTGATTATTTTACTAAAAATGCCATTTCTTATTTGGAAGAGTACAAAAATGACAAGAAACCTTTTTTTCTGTATTTAGCCTATACGGCTCCTCACGACCCGTTAATGGCCTGGCCCGAGGATATTGAAAAATATCGAGGAAAATATGTAGCGGGTTATAAATCGGTTCGTGATGCCAGATACCAGAAAATGCTGGCTTTGGGAATGGTAGATCCTGCAATGAAATTATCTGTTCTGACGTCTAAGGATTGGGATGCTCTCACTGAACAACAAAAAGATCAAGAAGATTTGAGGATGGCGATTTATGCAGCTATGATTGATCGCATCGATCAAAATATTGGAAAATTAATAAACAAACTCAAACAGACCGGAAAGCTGGACAATACCTTAATTCTATTTGTCTCAGATAATGGTGGGAGTGCAGAAAATGCAGAAGGGAGTTTTGAAAAAAAGGGAAATAATGGCACTGGATTACCTGGAACCGTATCGTATTGGGCTTCCTTAAAAGAAGATTGGGCCAATGTGAGTAATACGCCTTATCGTTTATTTAAAAACAGCAGTTACGAAGGAGGGATATGCACTCCGTTTATTGCTTATTGGCCGGGTGTCATAAAAAAGGAAGGAGCAATAAACAATCAACCCCTGCATTTTGTCGATTTTATGGCGACATTCAAAGACATTACTGGTGCTCAGTATCCTACTACTTTTAGAAATCAAGCTATTGTGCCTATGCAAGGCGAAAGTTTCTTACCTATATTGAAAGGAGGCACTGTCAAAGAACGTCAAAAGCCCATTTTCTGGCAATGGGGCAAAGGCAAAGCGATTCGAATAGGGGATTGGAAGGCTGTTGCTAACAAGGAGGTTTGGGCTTTATATGATATGAAAGTAGACAGAAATGAAACCAATGACATTAAGCTAGACAACCCAGAGAAATTCAATGAATTAGTTGATATATATAATGAATGGGCAAAAACTAATGTTGTAAAAGAAAATAAAAAAGAAGATAAAGTAAAAAAGAATAAGACCAAAAAGTCAAAATAAAAATAGGTGCCCAATCTTCTTTGGTAGAAAATTAAGGGTGTTTTTTCAAAAAAATATATGTTAAAAAAAAGGACTTATACGGCTTTACTAATTGTATTGATAATAGGAATTCTTATTGTTTTTAGAATATTCATTATAGATAGTTATAGCTCTCGAGACGCAAAATATTCCGAAATTCAAGAGCATTCCTTGTCTTATGTAGGAGATCAATCCTGTAAAAAATGCCATACAACAGAATTTAAAGATTGGAAACACTCGGATCATTATATGTCGATGTTACCGCCAAACGATTCTACGGTCAAAGGAGATTTTGACAATGTTACTTATACGGGGGATGGTGTTACAAGTCGTTTTTTTAAAAAAGGAAATAAATTCTATATCAATACCGAAGGTGATGATGGTAAAAACCATGATTTTGAAGTAAAATACATCTTTGGTTTTAAACCTTTACAACAATATTTAGTCCAATTTCCCGGAGGACGTTTGCAAGTGCCAAGGTTGAGTTGGGACGTGAATAAAAAAAAATGGTTCAACCAGTATCCATGTCAAAAAATACCATCTCATGACTGGTTGCATTGGACCGGAAATGCGCAAAACTGGAATACGATGTGTGCCACTTGTCATTCAACAAACCTTCGTAAAAACTACGATATTAAAACGGACAGGTACAAAACCAGTTATTCCATTATCAATGTAAGTTGCGAAAGTTGTCATGGTGCAGGCAAACTTCACGTCGATTATATGAACAGCAGTGATTACAAATCAGGAAATAAAGTGGTTGGAAGTTATTTAAAATTGAATAAACATACTGGACAAACAGATCTTATCAATACATGTGCTCCGTGTCACGCTCGAATTTCTGAAATCAATGGCTCTCATATTGAAAGCAAGGAAATCATGGACAACTACATTCCTCAGATTCCAGATTCAGAGTTTTTTTATGCGGATGGTCAAGTAAAAGATGAAGATTACATTTACACCTCCTTTTTGCAAAGCAAAATGTATTCAAAAGGAGTTTCCTGCATCAATTGTCATAATCCCCATACCACCAGATTAAAACTGGCCGGCAACTTAACCTGTACCCAATGTCATTTGACCAATAAGTACGATGTGTCCTCCCATACCTTTCATCCTAAAGGCACACCAGCGGCACAGTGTGTCAATTGCCACATGCCCGGAAAAGTGTTTATGGGAAATGATTTGCGACACGATCACGGTTTTAAGGTGCCAAGACCTGATTTATCTGTAAAATATGGAACCCCTAATGCTTGTAGCAATTGCCACAAAGATAAATCGGAGAAAGTACTGGCAGATGCAGTAATTAAATGGTATGGTCCCAAAAGGAAATATCATTTTGCTGAAGATTTAATACCCGGAAGCCGATTGGATGCCAATAGTGAAATGCATCTCCAAAAGCTTATTGACAATAAATTTGTACCCAAAATTATTAAAGCAACCGCCACTTTTTATCTGGGTTCCATACAAACCCAAACCAGTTTAAATACACTTCTGGCAAGATTACCCAGTAAGGAAGCCCAGATTAGGTACCGAGCATTAAAAAGTTTAGCTTCCTTTCCTGCCGAAAATTGGGTTAACCCAGTTGGGCCTTTACTTTCAGATAAAGTGAGAGCCGTTCGGATTGCAGCAGCCGATTTGTACATCACAATACCATCAGAACAGGTTCCCTCTCAATATGCTCAGGCATTTACCGCCGCACAAATGGAATTGGAAAAATCGTTGCGTTATCAAACTGATTTTTCGACAGGGAATGTAATGTTAGCCGATTATTATTTGAAATTAAAGGATTACCCCAATGCAGAAAAATTTTATTTGCGGGGATTGAAAAAAGACATTAATATGAATTATGCCCTATTGAATCTATCAGCCACTTATAATGCACAAGGAAAGAATAAACAAGCTTTGAATGCACTTGATTTAGCCATTAAAAATGATGCGACCAATGATCGTATATATTACAATAAGGCGTTGCTTTATTTTGAAGTGAACAATTTGAAAGCAGCCGAAAAATCATTTGCAAAAGCAGTGGAATTAAAATCAACAAATCCTAAAGTATATTACAATTACGGGTTGTTGTTGGATAAAAACAACAAACCAAAAGAGGCAGAAACTGTTTTGCTCAAAGGGATCAGAGTCAATCCATCAGACCCCGAACTTTGCTACGCTCTAACGTATGTCTATATTAAAATGGATAATAAATCTAAAGCATTACAAGTTGCCATCAAGTTGAAACAAATGGATCCGGACAATCCCAATTATCAACAAGTTTTTCAAAGCCTGGGTATTTAAGTTGTTGCATTAAATAATACGGTCAGAATTATAAATATATAAATACAATTACAAATTAAAAAGAAGTAAAACATCATTAAATCTAAAAATAAATATATATCCTTAAAACCAAATAATAAACAAATGAAAAGATTAAAAATAGTTTTCAGCTTAGTCCTTGTGTTGGTATTGCCAAAGCTTCTGGCACAACCAACAATTAAATATGCCAATGGCAATCCAGAATATAGTATTCAATGGGACAAACAATTTGCACAGATTAATGCACTTTTGCCAGAGATTGAAATCAATGACAAATGGGTTTCAGTTAAAGAATTTAAAAGCATCCGTTGGGAGAAAAAAGAGGGCACTCGATTGAGTGAAGCAAATAATTATAATGGGAAAGTGGAGTACCTTTATCTTATCTGCGAGAACCATCCCTTGATATCCAATTTCACCATCCAATTTGAACTGATGGAAGGGCGTCCTTATTTGGTGATGAACTCTTCACTGAAAGCTTCTGCGAAATTCAAGTTGGGCGGAATCAGGTTATTTAATTCCGCAAAGGAAAACATTGTTTTGCCAGGAAATAGCAAAGATTGGATGGTCTTTACCGAAAGCGCCTCTGCACCGCATACAGGAGCTCTTATGTATCCTTATCAATTGAACACAAAAAAAGCAAAATCAGGAACGTACTCTAAAGCTCATACCGGAGTTTGGTTAAGTATGTTAGTCAATGACAAAAAAAATTGCGCATTTTCTTTCGCCAGTATTGCCAGTGAATTATGGCCGAACAACTTTAAATGGGAATTACCCGTAGAAAACGACTTCAACAAACTAAAAGTATCAGCTCGAAGCGGTGCTATTTTCGAAAGAGAAAAAATATGGGTTCCTTCAGGCAATACCATCATTACCGATGCCTTCTTGGTGGGTTATTGGGAAAATCAGCGTCCCACAAAAATTTTATTGGAAACCGGAAAAATTATGGGAGAAAATGTGCGCAAAGGCAAACCGATGCACTTTCCAGAAGCAGGGTGGAGTTCTTGGCATTCCTATGATCGAAAGATTACCGAAAAATCATTTTTGACTTCGGCTGATTTTATTAACAAGAATCTCAAAGAATATGGTTGGAAACAAATTCAAATTGATGGGGGATGGTGGACAGAGCCTGGTCTTTATAGCGTTGATGATGTTACTTTTCCTAATGGAATTCGATACCTGTCGGATTATGTAAATAAGTTGGGACTTGACTTTGGGCTTCATGTAAGTCCATTACGAACCAATCCTAAAGATCCAATTAGTTCAAAACATCCGGATTGGATTTTGAAACCATCCTACAATAAAAAAATAGCAAAAGGAGATGATGAAATGGCGACAACCGTTGGAACAGTTTATGTTGATGGAAGCCATCCTGAAGTACCCGCTTTTTCTGCTGCACGATACCAACAAATCGTTGAAGGGTACCGACCTTCGTTTATGAAATGGGATCATACTTATGGAGGTTTAGAAGAAGGGGTACGATTTGATTCCACCATGACTTTTATGCAGGCTCACAATAAAACGATTCGTGCCATTAGAAGTGCTTTACCTGATGATTTAATCGTGACGCGCAGTATGGGTTATGTATTTGGCGCTTTAGAATGTTATGATGCCATCCGAATAGGCAACGACATCAATCATCCGGGATATAAATCAGAAGCGGAACCGTTTACCAATATCACTTATGGCAAAACCTTGGGGACTATTGAAGACGAAAGAGTGGAAAAAGGCTTAATTCGATTCGCTCGTGCCGTAGCACAAAACTATTATATTCATAAAAATATTGCTATTGTAGACCCAGATGCTTTTTTTGTTTCGCCTCAATATACCATTGAAGAAGCAAAATGCCACATGACATTGGAAGCCATAATGGGGGGACTTTTCTTTTTTGGAGATAAAGTAGAATCACTCCCAGCAGAACGATTGGAATTATTAAAAAATAAGGATATCATAGCCGTAAATAAGCTAGGGGTTCATGCCATACCACTCGATTTATTTTCGGGTGTTGATATCCCAACAATTTGGAAATTAGAAACTAAAGACCGTCTGATTATTACCATATTCAACTGGATGGACAAGGACGTGACTAAAACATACAATCTAAAAACGGATTTCGAGTTAAATAATTCAAAATACAAATTAACTGAATTATGGACCCAAAAGAATTTCAAAATTGAATCCAATAAGTTAATATTAGATCAACCTGCTCATACAGTTAAAATAATTGAGTTTGTGAAAAAATAATTTATGGAAAGAAGAAAATTTGTTTTAGACACTTTAAAAATTATTCCACTGTTTTTTATTGCACCCAATTTATTTGCTTCTTATAGCAAAGATGATGACATTATAAATCCAAATGGGAAAACCGTCCTTATAATTGGGGCAGGAATATCAGGACTTGCAGCCGCAAAAAAATTAAAAGACAAAGGCTTTACTGTAATTGTGTTAGAAGCGCAAGAAAAAACTGGAGGTCGACTTCGTACGGACAGAAGTTTGGGAATTGCTTTTGACGAAGGAGCTAGTTGGATACATGGACCAAATGGAAACCCAATTACAAAATTAGCTTCGCAAGCAGGTGCAAATACCTACCTAACAGACGATGATAATCTTGAGGTTTTTGACAACAACGGAACGGCTTATTCTGACGCTTTTCTAGATAGACAATATACCAAATTTGAAAAAGCACTAAATGCAGTTAGACGTGCAGGGACAAAACGACAGAGTTTTCAAACTATTTTTAACTCATTATATCCTACACAAGAAAACAATAGGCTATGGAAATATATGCTTTCTGCTTATTTGGAATTTGATACAGGCGATATTTCAAAATTATCTTCAAAACATTTTTATGATGATGAAGCGTTTTCGGGAAAAGATGTAATTGTTATCAATGGCTACGATAAAGTGGCAAATTTTTTAGGGCAAGGTTTGGATATTAGATTGAACAGTAGAGTTACAGAAATAAATTATAATGCAACAAAATCATTGGTGAATGTAAACGAAAATTTAATTGAAGCAGATTATGTAATTGTAAGTGTGCCATTGGGAGTTTTGAAAAACAATAGCATTGCCTTTAAACCAAGTTTGCCAGCAACAAAAGTAGCAGCTATTCAAAACATCCAAATGGGCAATGTAAACAAGTTTTTATTTATTTGGGATGCCCCTTTTTGGGATACGAATATACAATACATCGGCTATACGCCAGAAACAAAAGGCAAGTTCAATTATTTAATGAATATGATGAAGTTTTTACCAACAACCAATGGCTTAATGACATTTGCTTATGGCGATTACGCAACTGTTACCGAAACCATGACCGATACCCAAATAATTAGTGAAGTGATGGCGCAACTGAAAACCATTTATGGAAATAGCATACCCAATCCGACAAATATGTTACGAACGAAATGGGGGCAGAACATTAATACTTTCGGGGCTTATTCTTTTGCAACAAATGGAACTACAAGTGCCGATTTCGACACAATGGCTACAGAAATAAATAACAAATTATTTTTTGCAGGGGAGCATACTGAAAGAGACTATCGAGCGTCTGTACACGGAGCATATTTAAGTGGTATAAGAGAAGCGGATAAAATAATTGCACTATAAAAAATGGCATATAATAGCTAGGGTTTTGCATCAGACGGGCAGCAGAGTAAAATTCAACAATTGTAAATTTTAAAAACTTTTGTACATTAGCTAAGCGTTAGTGCATCTAAACCCGGGCGAACGCAAGCCCCAAAACATTATAATTAAATTATATAATATGAGTTTCTTAATACAAAAAACGGCATTTCTATTGGTATTATTTTCTTTACCAGTAATAATAAATGCCCAAATTGAAAAAAAAACAGCAACTAAACCTAACATCCTTATTATCTTGGCGGATGATTTGGGATATTCGGATATTGGCTGTTATGGAGGCGAGATTAATACTCCAAATATAGACCGACTTGCCGCAGGTGGCGTAAAGTTTGCACAAATGTACAATACGGCGAAATGTTCTCCCTCAAGAGCCGCTATGCTAACGGGTCTTTATTATCAACGCACCAATGCTGATTATGCTAATGCTGCAACTATGGGCGAGGTACTAAGACCAGCTGGTTATAATACTTTTTGGTCTGGAAAACAACACGCAAAATTCAATCCTGTAACTCGTGGTTTTGATCGATATTATGGTATGATAGGT
>JBIKPM010000187.1:0-4769 GCA_044357435.1 Flavobacterium sp.
TGCAACTTTATTTTTAAAACAGGATTTATTAATAAGCAGATACCCGATTATTGTAATTATAAGCTTTTCGGTACTTTTAAAATTTTATTATTACAAAGAATGTAGATATAGGGATCTAATGGGTCTTTTGAAACCTCCATTTGCCCCTCTGCAAAACTTCCTTTTTTAGCATTTATTTCGGGGTCAATGTCTTGTAGAACTGCCGAGATTATGTTGGTCTCTTTTAATAAGGCTAAATGCTTTTTTACACCATCGCCTGCATACATATAACCACTACCAATGGCAAAATCATTACCATTATTAATTGTGTAAAATAAACTTAGTGTGGTTCCATCATTTATTTTAAATACTTTTTTATCACATAGGAAATAGATATCTTTATGCAAAGGATCGTATGAGAAACGAATTTTTTTGATGTATGGATTAGTTGAAGACGTTACATATGAGCTAACATCGAAAGTAGTTATTTCACCACTTACTGTAATTTTATATAATTTAGTTCCTGAACCAAGCCAAACTATTGCGTCATAGGGGTCAGATTCTAAAGCACTTATACTATTAGCGTTAATTGGGAGTGTGCAAATTTTGTTATAAAGACTAGGAGTTGAAATATTTTTACTTTGTATTTTAATTGCAGTGGTGCTATTATAATCCTCAAAAGAAGCCCATTTAGATCTATATGTAGAATGGTCAATTAGAATTTTACCTATTAGATAAGAAAACTCCGAAGGATTCGGTTCTTCGTAAATAGAAGGAAAATTAGAGTTAATACTAATACTACCATTGTTCCATTCATCTGTGTAGAAAATTCCAAATTGATTTTCATTTTCATTTGTCAAACTAGTAGGTTCCCAACCATATATACTAGATGATGAATATAGAGACAATGCTTGTTTTTCTTTTTTATGTTTAATCCAACTAGCTGTGGGCCCACCGTTTTGTAATCGATATATCCATTTTTCAAAATCTGCAAGCGTAGATCCACCTTTCCATTTTTCCAATTTCATATAAATCCCTTCATTTGTAGTTTTTAAATCTGAAACATAATTTGTTATTCCATCAAGATTGGGGATTGTTATATATTCGCCCCATTTTTTTGTAATTGGGTTTAGTATTCCCCTTTCTACGTTAATTAGTTTGAATAGGACAACTCCATTTTTAGTAAGGTTTAAATAACCTTTGAAGGTACCTTCAAGTAGAGTTCCAATCAGCTCAGGAAAACTGACATCGTCGCCAATTTGTTGTGATTTAAAAGTAACAATATTATCAATAATAGTCCCATACAATATAATGGTTTTAGGCAATTCATCTTCATCTTGAACACCATTATTGTTATTGTCTTTATATGGTATTATCAAAGTCAACATTACTTTATTATAATCTAAATAAGTAATATAGGAATGTTCCGCAAGCAGTGGAGAATTAATATCTGTGTTATTTTGGCGGTAGACACCTATAAAATTTAAGGCGGGACCTCCTAAAGGAATAGAACCAGTTGCACCAGTTGCACCGATTGGTCCGGTTGCACCTTTTTTACCGTCAATTCCGGGTGGACCGGTTTCTCCAATTAAACCTTGAGGGCCTTGTGGTCCTTGAGGCCCCATCGCACCATTTAAACTATAAAATGCATAGGGCACACTAATAAATTCACTTGTATTTGAAATAGTATAAGAAGATCCCCCCGTTGGATCAGTTTCGGTTTTGATATAGTAAGGTCCATTCGCCCAGTTAATAGCTGTAAATGTTCCTGTAACCACTGTTCCTGTTCCAATTTGTATACTTACTAAGCCATTTGCATTAGTCGTTGTTGATTGGGTTTCTGCATATACTGGAATACCTGTTGAAGAACCTTTCAAAATACTAATTTTCATACCTACTATTGTTGATAAAATTAACACATTGGCATTGTTACGAATTACGGTTTGGTAATTTATTTTTTGTGGAGCTTGGCTACTTGCTTGCTGAGGAAGAAATGTAATTGCGGTTAATAATAGTCCTGTAATGATTAAATAGATTTTCCTCATTAGTTTAGTTTTTAATGATTTTAAATGTTTTTAATTCCTGATTGTTGTTTTCAACTTTTAAAAAATAAGTTGCGCTTGATAAGTTCTCCAAACTGATAATTTCGGCTGCACTTGTTATTTTTTTGTTTTTAATTAATTTACCAGTAATATCAAATAATTTATAATTCATTGATTCGTTGCTTAATGAAGATAAAAAACTAATGTTTAGTGTTAAATAATTGCTAGTTGGATTAGGATAAGCTTGCATGTTAAGGCTTATTAGGTTGTCTTCAACCCCCAAAACGAGTGATATTTCAACGGGTTGTTGCACACCTTGTACCAAAGAGCGGGTAGGACTTGTATTTGTTGTATAAGTCACTTGACCTATGCTGTAAGCTGCGGTTCCTCCACTACCCGTAGCAATTCCACTAGAAGCTATGGTTGCTTGTTGTGCCTTTCCAGTGGTTACATAGAAGAGGAATACTAGTAATTTAAGTTTATTTCTTATTGTTTTCATAATTTCTTATTTTTAGAGAATTCATTTTGAATACTTCAACCTTTTAATTTATTACTAATAGTATGCTTATTTATAACTTACTCGTTCTAATTATAAAAGCATAAGTTCCCGAAACGGGTTTGATAACATCCGGGGTCGATGGCAAATACGTTTTCATTTCATAAGTGCATTTAATTTTAAAAACAGCATATTGAGTTTCACTTTTTAAATATTTTATTTCGGTTACTTGATTGTATTCGGTTGCCGAAAACCCAGCTTTGCTTATTAGTTTTTTTGATAAATCGTCAAGCGAACTTTCGTTTAAAGGCAATTTTTGCGACAATTGAAAAGGCTCTTCATTAGAGTAATACTCCATTACTTTGTATTTTTTGTAGGTGTGAGGTCTTACAATATCAGAACTGTCTTTAGGGTATGTCAAGCAAAAAGCTTCTTTGGTAGAGGCGGAGTAGGCTGAAACCCCGGATGTGGTATCATTAAAAACAATAGGGTAAAGGTCCAAAAGCTTACAATCAATTTTACGTTCCCAATCGGGAGTTTTAAAAGCAAAGTGCAAATCAAGGGCGGCAGGATTTGAACTATCTAAATCTTTTTCTTTATCTGTTGTACAAGAGCTTAGTACTATTGAAAAAATAGCTAGGAAGGTGATTGAAGTTTTAATGGTTTTCATAGGGTATTTTAAAAATTAAAAAAAAAGATACATTAATATTTAAATAAATTCAGCTGGAATAAGTTTCAAACTATATTTTGTCAAAGAACGCTTATTAATTTTATATTAACAATACCTATAAATGTGTATATTTAGTCATTAAATTTTTTTTTAAGGAATGTTTATTTGAACAATAGTTTCTCGTGTTTTTAGTTTCATTTATTTGGTATAATGTCTTTTACAAATTTTATAATTGCCTTACCTTTGAAAGCATCTTAATTATTAATGGCTTAAATACAGGTTTTGGTAGTATTAACATCTTAGCATAATTTTTTTACTGTGTGGGCAATTTTTGACGAAATATCATCACACAAACTATAACGTCTGCGGTAAAGCGCACGCTTTTCAGTTTGAATTTTTTCATAACTTTTGCGATTTGGCATGATAGGTAATTCAAACCACCCATCCTTAGTCAGTTTGCCCCCAGACTCTATCCATAATGAATTGTAATCAAATTTAATTCCATGATTCCATGGTAGATGAATAGTATACTTACCACTAGATATATGAAGATTATTATTTACTCCATAAATAGCTCTAAAACCAAGATTTCTTACAAATTCTTGAACAATAAAAACAATGAATGATTTGGGACGAAATCCGTGTAATTGTTTCTGTACCCTTTTTGAAATGTTTTTATCACTAACTCTATGACCTTGTATACAACCAATCCAGCAAACCCAAACACCTTCTTTTTTTTCTTCAAATGAAAAAGTTGCCGATGTAATTACTTCGTCAATCTGGTTGCATTTAAAAGATACTACTAATTCTCCTTCTTTACTTTGCCCACAATTCAAGTTCAAATACCCTTCAAGTGTTTCATTGAGCTTAAAACTTGCTATTTCGATTCCTTGACTATTGGTAATTACGTTTTTAAAATACTCACTTTTACTTGAGATAAACCTATGATTATCAAGGATAACTTTTGCTTTTTGTTTTTTCGTCCATTGATTTGATATATACCTTCTGAATGGTTTTATAACAAGCAACTTTCTATGTGTAACTATTTCAGTATAACATGGTCTTTTAAGATTTGATAGCCATACTGAAGCAAATTGCGAATTAAATAAAAATCTGAAAAAGTATTTTATTTGCTTTTTTCTGCGTTTTTTTGTACTCTCATCACCATACACTTTTTTTGCAAGTTGCCATCCATTAATAGCTACTGAAATAAATGAAATTTTAGCTACCCAATTATTCAATAAATATTTTTTGTTTATAAGTAAATTGTAGGTATTAAAAGGGGACATACAAATGAGATTTACGCTTATACTTTGAATAAATAACTAATGCTGAATGTGTTTTATACAAAGAAAACCATTAGAATATAATTCCTTATACTATTTTGACGATGTTAGTATACTGCAAATAATAAAAGCAAAAAAAAATCATTATGAATTAGTTTTACTTTTTTATAAACTTTTGTGTAACTGTTTTGTCATTAATTTTGGCTTGCAAAAAATAAATTCCTGAGGTTAGTTTTTTGATATCTATTGTGGTATTGATAAACTGTGGCGTTGAAACTTTTTTACCTGTAATAATT
>JBIKPM010000188.1:0-4764 GCA_044357435.1 Flavobacterium sp.
AGTTCCAGCAATACCATTTAAAGACAATAAAACATCCTGAAATTGTTTGGTATTGAATAAAGGGCGTATGGTAGGTTGAGTCAAACCATACGTTCCTTTTGTGATGCTTACATCTCCCCAAGATTCTAAATAATGAGGCACGGCAGCTGCGATAGTTGTTACCGAAGCTGTTTCGTCTTCTCTTAAAGAAAATGAAGCCGAAAGACTTACTTTTTTCAATCCTTCAACAAAATCTTTTGAATTTGGTAAAGTATAAACTGGATTAACGCCACTCATAATCAAAGTATGAACGCTTCCTGCTTTCATATCCTTAACCAATTGGGCTACTTTTTCGCTTGATCCTTTTCTGATTTGTCTTGTTCCAACAGTTGAAAAAGACTCACTCGCCAATGCTTGATTGATGGCTAAAACCAATAATTGGGCATTTTTATCTTGAATTCCAGAAACTAAAACCCCTTGTCGTCCAGCAGCTTTCAACTGTTGAGCAGCTTTAGTAACTTCGGCTTTAAATTTAGCCTCTAAGTTTACTGGAACCAAAGCCCCAACAACTGTATTGTATATAAGTACTAATGCTTGTTTTTGATTTGCGATTGACATAGCAACACGTTTATCAGCAGCGGCACCGGATAAAGTCATATTCGCCTCCAATTGGAAATGACGTGACATTTTTCCGTTTTTAGGAATTCTGCCTTGAGCATATCCTGAATCGTAACTTCCGCCTTGCCAATCTCCCAAGAAATCTGCACCAACAGAAACGATTAATGAAGCCTTTGAAAAATCGTAATCAACCAAAGCTCTTTCACCATAAACCGTTTCGAATGCATCTAATGCTTCTGACTCAGAAACGGCATCGTAAACTACGTGTTTTGCATTTGGATTCTTGGCAATAAATTCAGCTATCAACTTTTCAGTTGAAGGGCTTGCCAAGGTATTAGTCAAGAGTACAACTTGTCCTCCTTTTGATTTGGCATCAGCCAAACTTGATTTAATTTTTGAATCAACATCAATCCAACTAGCGTTTTTACCGGCAATTTTTGGCTCTTTCAAACGCATACTGTCGTATAATGACAATATGGATGCGTGAATTCTGGCATTAGCTGAAAATTTAGCGCCTGCCATAGTATTGTTATCTATTTTGATAGGACGCCCTTCACGAGTTTTCACCAAAAGGTTGGCGAAATCAAAACCATCAAAAACCGAAGTTGCATAATAATCCGCAATTCCAGGGATGATTTGTTCTGGCTGTACTACGTAAGGTATCGACAGGTGAACAGGACCTTCGCAAGCTGCAAGTGTAGCTGCTGCAGTACTAAATCCAACGTACTTTAAAAAATCACGACGCGTTGTAGATGATGATGACAAAGCACCATCGTTTCCTAAAAATTCATCAGTAGGAATTTCTTCAACAAATTCGTTATTTTTAAGCGCCTCAACAATAGAACTATTTCCGTCTAGTTCTTCAACACTTTTCCAGTATTTTTTGTTTGATGACATATTCTTTATAAATATTAGCTTCTTAATTATTTTCTTAATAATGACATTTACCACATTCTAATCCACCCATTTGCGCTGCAGTCAATTTGTCTACACCGTATTTCTTGGAAAGTTGTTCGTGAATTTTGGTATAATAATCGTTCCCTTCCATTTTAACGTCAGTTTTTCTATGACAATCGATACACCACCCCATAGTAAGCGGCGAAAATTGCTTCATTACCTCATACGTTTGTACAGGTCCATGACAGGTTTGGCAGGCTACGCCAGCAACCGTTACGTGTTGAGAGTGGTTAAAATATACGAAATCAGGTAAATTGTGAATGCGAACCCATTTCACTGGCTCTGTTTTACCCGTATAGGATTGAGTAGATTGGTCCCAACCTACAGCTTTGTATAATTTTTGGATTTCCCCATCATAAAAAGCCTTAGAATGATCTAGAGTAGCTGTTGTATCTGAAACTTCGGCTATGTTTTTGTGACAGTTCATACACACATTTAGAGAAGGGATGTTAGAATGTTTTCCTACTCGTGCTGCTGAGTGACAATAATTACAATTAATTCCATTGCTTCCGGCATGTATTCTGTGTGAGTAGTGAATAGGCTGTATTGGCTCGTAATTTTGATCAACACCCACTTGCATTAAATAACCATAAACAAAATAGCCACTGGCTAATAATAAAAATATAGAAGTAACCAGTACTAAAAATTGATTTCTTACAAATGCTTTCCATATTGGAGTAGTAGGTTCTTTTGGAGCAACTACTATTCCGTTTGCTGCAGCTACTTTTCTTAGAACCTTATTAACCAAGAATAACATTACGATAAGTATCGCCAATACTAGCACCAAAGCACCGAGTATAACAGTGTTCGAAATGTCACTTTCGGAAGATGCAGCACCTGGCACCGCAGCAACACCTGCAGCAACTGGAGCTTCAACTTTTGGCTCCGACGTATAAGCAATAATGTTGTCAATATCGGCTTCTGACAATTGAGGAAAAGCAGTCATTACCGCCTTATTATTCTCTTCAAAAACTTTTACCGCTGCCGCATCACCAGATTTTATTAACTCAGAACTGTTTTGCACCCATTTGTAAATCCACGACATTTCATATTTTGCTGAAATCCCCCTCAACATTGGACCAGTCGCTTTTGCGTCTAATTTATGACATGCAGCACAATTTGTATTAAAAAGCTCTTTCCCTTTTACGGGGTCACCACCTTGTGAAGCTGCTGGAGCCGCAGTCGCCGCAACGGGAGTTGGAGCTGCTGCTGGAGCCGCCGGAGTTGCATCTTGTGCAAATGAAGTTAAGGACAAACTTAGGGCTAAAGCCAAGCTTAAATATAATTTCCTTGAAATCGAATTATGGTTACCCACCTTTTTCATATGATATAGTGATTTTCTACTAAAATTAGCATCGCTTTTTATATATTATACTCATAAAAAACTAACGCTTTATTTAAAAACTCGCACAAAAATACAATTTAAGAACTATTCTCAAAACCTTAAAATAGTCTTAAATATAATTTATATCTATTCTAAATAGTGTCGATGATTTAGTTTTACTTTTTTAATGCTATTTTTGCTTAAAAACTAACACATTATGAGAATACTACCCTTTTTTAAAATTATTTCAGCCTTAATTATCGTTTGTTTTTCTACTTCAAAAGTAAGTGCCCAAGACCAAAATGACATTTTGAGTCAAGACCCGAAATTCGAGCAGTTATTAAACGAAAAAAGAAAAATAAATGCTTCGCTAACCATAAACGAATCCTACAAAATTCAAATTTTTAGTGGTACCAGCGAAAACGCCAAAAAAACATTGAGCGAGTTCAAACAAGAGTTCAAAGATATAGACGCCACAATTATTTTCAATACTCCTAATTACAAAGTATGGATAGGAAATTTCAGAACCCGTATTGAAGCCGAGAGAAATTTGGTTACTATTAAGGATAGGTACAAAAACGTCCTTTTGATAAAACCGAGTAGGTAGAAAATGAGCTTCTACGATTTACATATTACAACAAAAAATCCCGAGAAATCGGGATTTTTTTGTTTGAAAAATATTGAAATCTTATTTCAATTTCTTTTTGATAGCCACTTCGTGGAATGCTTCGATAACGTCTCTTTCCTCGATGTCGTTGTATCCTTTTATTTGGATACCACAGTCGTAACCTTTAGCTACATCTTTCACGTCGTCTTTGAAACGTTTTAAGGCAATAAGCTCACCTGTATGAACCACCACACCTTCACGAATAATCCTGATTTTAGCATTTCTGGAGATTTTTCCATCCATAACCATACAACCTGCAATTGAACCTACTTTAGATATTTTGAATATCTCACGGATTTCAGCAGTTCCAAGAACTTCTTCTTTCATTTCAGGGGCAAGCATTCCTTCCATCGCGTCTTTCAAGTCGTCGATAGCGGCGTAAATAATAGAATAGTAACGGATGTCTATTTCTTCTTTATCGGCTAATTGTCTTGCATTTCCGGCAGGACGAACATTAAATCCAATAATGATGGCATCTGAGGCAGAAGCCAACATTACGTCAGTTTCAGTAATGGCCCCAACACCTTTATGTATAATATTGATTTGAATTTCTTCAGTAGATAATTTAGAGAACGAGTCGGACAAGGCTTCAACAGAACCATCTACGTCACCTTTAAGGATGATGTTCAATTCTTTAAATTGACCCAATGCAATTCTACGTCCAATTTCATCTAATGTAATGTGACGTTGTGTACGAACAGATTGTTCACGCATTAATTGAGAACGTTTTGAGGCAATTTGCTTGGCTTCTTTTTCGTCTTCAAAAACATTAAACTTGTCTCCTGCTGTTGCTGCTCCATCTAATCCCAATACAGATACTGGAGTTGAAGGCCCTGCTTCTTTAACGATGTTTCCTCTTTCATCATGCATGGCTTTAATCTTTCCATGGTGTTTTCCAGCCAACATATAATCACCAACTCTCAAAGTTCCGTGTTGAACTAGAATCGTTGATACGTATCCTTTTCCTTTATCAAGGAAGGCTTCCACAACTGTTCCTTGTGCTGCTTTGTTTGGATTGGATTTCAAGTCTAGAATTTCTGCTTCCAACAATACTTTTTCCAACAATTCTTTTACACCAGTTCCAACTTTTGCCGAAATATCATGCGATTGGATTTTTCCACCCCAATCTTCAACAAGTAAATTCATACCTGCCAGTTTTTCTTTTATCTTCTCGACATTAGAGTTGGGTTTATCAATTTTATTGATGGCAAAAATAATT
>JBIKPM010000189.1:0-4749 GCA_044357435.1 Flavobacterium sp.
CAGTAGAGTAATAATATGCAAACTACTCCAGTCTCCATCATAGTCCCTTGTTACAACCTCGCTCAGTATTTGGACGGATCCTCACATTCTATTTTTGGTCAAATGTAGAAGTTTATTACGATAATTTTAATTATACTTAAAACTTTTTGATATTTTCATCAAAGTTTAAATTATAATTAAAACTTTAATATATTTGTAAAATAGTTTTAAACATAATTTGAACAAATGAATTTTACAATACCCAAAACTTTACTAAAAAGAGAAGATTATCTCAATCGGGTGCTTCCTTTTGTAGGTAAGAACTTGATAAAGGTTTTTACAGGTCAACGTCGTGTCGGTAAAAGCTATTTGTTGTTTCAAATTATGGATTATTTGTTGGAACAGAATTCTCAAGCGGCTCTTGTTTACATCAACAAAGAGGATATTGCTTTTTCAGCAATACAAACGGCCCAGGATTTAAACGATTATGTTTTGCAACATAAGTCGAATAACGCTAAAACTTACGTTTTTATAGATGAGATTCAAGATATAGAAAATTTTGAAACAGCATTACGTTCTTTGTTGCTACATGAGGATTTGGATTTGTATTGTACAGGAAGTAACGCTAAATTGTTGTCGGGCGATATAGCGGGTTATTTGAGTGGTCGCGCTATAGAAATTGTGGTGTATAGTTTATCTTATCCCGAGTTTTTAGTTTTTCACTCCCTAAAAGATAGTAACGCAACACTCGAATTGTATTTCCGATATGGAGGTCTTCCTTATTTGAAAAATCTAGTACTAGAGGAAGCTGTTGTTTTTGAATATTTAAAAAATATTTATAATACCATAGTATATCGAGATATTATCAATCGATTTTCGATTCGTAATGTTTTGTTTTTAGAACAACTAGTTTTGTTTTTAGCAAGCAATATAGGCAGTCTTTTTTCGGCCAAAAAAATCAGTGATTTTTTGAAGTCACAAGGGATTAATATCGCTTCTAATCAGGTACAAACCTATAGCGATTATTTGGTTAATGCTTTTTTGATACAAAGAGTGAGTCGATACGATTTAGTTGGAAAACGTATTTTTGAAACGGGTGAAAAATATTATTTTGAGAATCTAGGCATTCGCAATGCTTTGTGGGGCTATCGCGTAGAAGATCGAGGAAAAATCATGGAAAATATAGTATACAATCATTTATTATTTCGAGGCTATCAAGTTCAAGTGGGCAATTTAGGTGCTTTAGAAATTGATTTTGTTGCTCAGCGTGGTGGCGAAAAATTATATGTACAAGTGGCATTATCTATCAATGAATCCCAAACAATGGAACGAGAATTTGGAAATTTAAAGAAGATAAATGATAATTTTCCTAAAATGGTAATTACTCTTGACGCCTTTCAAGGCAATACCGATGAGGGAATAATCGCTACGGATTTACGAAGTTTTCTTTTAGATAACATATAAATTTTTTTTGAATATACTTTATAAAATGCAAGATCCTATAGTTCTCCATTATTGTTCCGTGTTACAACCTCACCAAATACTTGGATGAGTCAATTTTTGAATTATAAGATAAAATATAAAAACAAAATAATTATGAGTAGCATTAAATTATTTGAAGAAAAAAAAGTACGTTCTACTTGGAATGAACAAGACGAAAAATGGTATTTTTCGGTAATAGATATCATTGAAGTCCTCACAGATAGCACTGTTCCTAAAAGATATTGGAGCGATTTAAAAAAGAAATTATCCAAAGAAGGAAGTCAAGCGTACGATAAAATCGTACACTTGAAAATGATTGCTGAAGACGGAAAAAACAGGATAACAGATACAGCAGATACAGAAACAATACTTCGTCTTATCCAATCCATTCCTTCGCCAAAAGCGGAACCTTTCAAACAATGGTTAGCACACGTTGGAGCCGAAAGAATAGCCGAAATAGAAAACCCAGAGCTGGCTCAAGCACGCATTAGAGCCACTTACAAAGCCAAAGGTTACAGTGATGAATGGATTGAAAAACGAATTCGTGGTATCTTAGTTCGTGATGAACTGACTAATGAATGGAAACAAAGAGGAGTAAAAGAAGGAAAGGAATATTCTATTTTAACTGCCGAAATAAGCAAAGCAACATTTGGTATTATTCCTAGTGATTACAAAAAGCTAAAAGGACTAACAAAATCATCCGACAATCTTCGAGATCATATGACCGACTTGGAGCTTATTTTCACTATGTTAGGCGAAGCATCAACCACAGAAATTGCTATAAACAAAAACGCCAAAGGTTTTGTAGAAAATCATAAAGCTGCCAAAGCTGGAGGTAGCGTTGCTGGTAAAGCACGTAAGGATTTAGAGCAAAAGTCAGGCAAAAAGATTGTAAGCAATCAAAATTTTAAGGAACTTTCCGAAAATTTAAACAAGAAAAAATTAGAATAACACAATTTAAAATGAATTATCCTCCCGTCTCCATCATAGTTTCTTGTTACAACCTCGCTCAATACTTGGATGAAGTACTATAGTAAATTGTAGGTAAAAAGCAAATTAATAAAAAATGTCAACACATTGATGTTAATATATATAAAAAATGTCAATGCATTGATGTTTTTGTTATATTTGTAAAAAAAATAGAGACGTGCAAAAATTAGTCGCCCAATTTTATGAAAAATACGCTCTGGTACAAACCCAGCAAGTGCGGGATTTTATCCATACTATAGATTGGGATAACCGATTTATTGGTGTAAAAGGAAGTCGAGGCGTTGGCAAAACAACGCTGTTGTTGCAGTATATTCGATTAAATTTTGAGCCAAACAAAACTGTTTTGTATGTTAGCTTGGATCATTTGTATTTTCTAGAAAACACGCTTTATGATTTAGTAAACGATTTTTATAAAAAAGGAGGGTTGTTTATTGCCATCGATGAGGTTCACAAATATCCTAACTGGGCTATCGAAATTAAAAATATTTATGACGATATGCCTCATTTAAGGTTGGTATTTACCAGTTCGTCTTTGCTACACATACAACAAGCAAAAGCAGATTTGAGTAGGCGTGTAGTCGTATATACTATGCCAGGATTATCGTTTAGAGAATTTATTCAGTTTGAAACCAAAATAAAATTGCATAGTTATACACTAAAAGATATTATCGACAATCCAATTGCTATCAGCATGGCTATTACACAAAAAATAAAACCTCTGCAGTATTTTGATGATTACTTGAATTATGGTTATTATCCTTTTTATATTGAAAACAAAAAATCATTTCATCAAAAATTAAGCGAAGTGATTCTCACGGTTTTAGAAGTCGATATTCCACAATATGCTTCCATTCCAGTTTCGAATAGTGTACGGTTAAAAAAATTATTAGCGGTAATAAGTAATTCAGTTCCTTTTAAGCCTAATATGAACGCCATTAGTGAGCGAACCGGGATAAGTCTCAACACTATGAAAAATTATTTAAAATTGTTGAATGACGCCCAGCTTCTGCAACTTTTGTATGTAGAAGACAAAGGGATTAATAGTTTAGGAAAACCAGAAAAAATTTATTTAAACAACTCTAATTTGATGTATAACTTGGGTATCGATGCAAATAAGGGGAACGTAAGAGAAACCTTTTTTTTGAACCAAGTACAGTACAAGTATGCAGTTTTTGCCTCTAAAACAGTAGATTTTAAAGTCGATGGAATGTATGAATTTGAATTAGGAGGCAGAAACAAAAAACAGGAACAAATTGCAGTATTGCAAAATGCTTTTATAGTAAAAGACGACATCGAAATAGGAACTGATCTAAATATACCGTTGTGGTTGTTTGGGTTTTTATATTAAAGTCTCCATAATTGTTCCCTGTTACAATCGTACCCAATACCTGGACGAATAAATTAAATTAATACAAACTGTATTTTATGTACATTTTTATGTACATTTGATTTAAAAAATAATACTATGAAAGCAGTTAGCGTAACCGAATTCAGAAATAATATCAAAAAATATTTAGACATTGCCAAAGAAGAAGAATTAGTCATTTATCGCTCTAAAAATGAATCTTTTGTGGTGACTCCTTTAAAAAAAATAAGCAAAGAAGTTAGTTTATTAAGTGATGCCCAAAAAAAAGCTATCGATGAAGCTATCGATGATGTGGTAAATGGCAGAGTCAATTCGCATGAAAATGTTATGGAAGAAACTAAGAAACGCTTTCCTCATTTGTTCAATAGATAAATGATGAAACAAATAATTTGGACTGATCGGGCTAAAAATGATTATTGGCAAAATATTGAGTATTTAGAACGAGAATGGACATTAAATGAAGTTTATAATTTTATGGATAAAGTAGATCATTTATTAGTTTTATTACCTAAATCCAATCTTATATTTAAACCAACAAATTATGAATCTGTTTTTGAAGTTACCGTTACTAAACATATTAGTTTGTTTTATAAATTAGCTATTAATAAAGATATTGAATTACTTCGTTTTTGGAATACCTATCAAAACCCTGAAAAATTTTCATTTTAACGAATACCGAGCAAGTGCTATAATTTGTAACTCTAATTTCAAACTTCCTAAATGACTCCATTAGTCTCCATCATAGTTCCTTGTTACAACCTCGCTCAATACTTGGACGAAGCCTTACTCTCCATTTATAATCAAACTTATACGGATTGGGAATGTAGTATTGTAGATGATGGTAGCTCTGACAATACAAAGGAAGTCGCTCAAAATTGGGTAGCCAAAGACTCCCGGTTTGTCTATTTGCATAAAGAAAATGGAGGCGTAAG
>JBIKPM010000190.1:0-4732 GCA_044357435.1 Flavobacterium sp.
AGGTGGTTATTGCGGCGGGGCTCACCTCTTCCCATCCCGAACAGAGTAGTTAAGCCCGCCTGCGCAGATGGTACTGCAGTTATGTGGGAGAGTATGTCGTCGCCTTTCTTTATGGAACCCCAACCTTTTCAGGTTGGGGTTCTTTTTTTTATCGGTACGACGTGTTCGCCCTGCGAGCTCGGTTCCTCGCATTTCTTTTGAAAATCTTTAGATTCATTTTTTGGATATTTAAAAGGAAATCTAAATGTTCATAGCGGATTGAGTTTAGCCAATAGAAAGAACTTTTCAAATGGTATTTGTATTATAAAATCAAATTAACAAGCAGTTTTTTCAGGATCAATCCTAAAACCTGTGGAGCGATAAAAATTAAGCATAAATATTCGTTAATCTAAAAAGGAAGAATTCTATATTTCTGACTCCTCTAAATTGCACTCTAAATGCTTTTATTTTGGCATTGAAAGATTCTGCCGAAGCATTAGTGGTTCTGTTGTCAAAATAATTCAATATGGTTTGGTAAAGATTGATTATCGTTCGGGATATGGTATTGAATGACTTGAATCCTGATTGGTTTACTTTTTCGTGCCACTTGGCTAATTTTGCAAAGCCGATTATTTTATCCGTTGTCTTTTCAAAGATATTACGCAAGTCTTGCGTTAGATCGTATGCTTTTTGAATATCAGGATACAATTCAAATAATAAATTGGCACGTTCTATTTGATTTAGTGACCATTTTGATTTGTTTTTGTACAAGAAATAGCGACTTCTGGCCAGTAATTGCTTAAGGGTATCTCCATTGGTCAAAACTTCGGATTCGAACCTTTTCTTGTTCTTTTTGGCTTTTTCTATGGCCTCATTTTCCTGGTCTATGGCTTGCCAGCGGTATTTGATTCTGATTTCTTGCAGAGCTTCTGTAGCCAGTTTTTGAACATGGAAGCGGTCGGTAACACGAGTTGCGTTAGGGAAACATTTCTTGGCAATCAGCCCCATATTTCCTGCCATATCTAGGGTAATTTCTGTGACTAGATTTCGTTGTTTATGAGGGATTTTTTCAATAATTGCAATTACCGTTTCTGCTTTGGTTCCAGCAACCATCGCCACTATAGCTCCTTTTTTGCCTTTGGCGGCTTTGTTTGTCAAAATGGTATAGAGCTCACCATTAGAAAGCGAAGTTTCATCTATTGACAAACGCTTGCCTATATTTTTGGGAAAAACAAGCCATTGTTTGGCGTGTGAAACTTGATTCCAAGTTTTAAAATCACTTAGAAAATCTTTGTATTGATGTTGTAAATTTTTCCCACTAACGCCATAAAAAGAGGCAATAGCATTACAGTCATTAGGCTTAGAATCTATTGATCTCTTTTAAAAAAGACGCGAACTCCTGTGTTACCCGAGTTCCGTCTGCCACTAAATTCCAATCTCTAAAAACAACTTGACCTGTATCTTCATTGAGCCATCTTCTGCGAGTGATATGAAGATATACTTGATGTCCGCGAATGGGGAAATCCTGAACGGTTATTTGGTCAAAGAATCCTTTGGAGCTTAATTTGTTTTTGCGATATTCTTTGGGGATTGAATTGAGCTCTTTTAAATACAAATGAAGTATTTCTTCTCCTTTTTTATAGGAAGTGAGTTCAAAATATTCAATAATAATTTCTGGTAATAATAATTTGATGAGTTCGCTATAAGAATCTTGCATTTATATCTGATTTGGAAATACAAATATCCTTATTTTAATATTTCCCCACAACTTTTAGACTTGATCCTTTTTTCAGCCATTTGGTAAGCCAAAAAATGTATAAAAAAGGTCAGATTGAACTGATCTCATTTTTCGTATGTACTCAAATCTATTGCTAATTGGTTGCTCCTCAGCAAACCGATGTCCTCTTCAATTTGATAGGGTAATTTAACTAATCTAAAAAATAAAAAATCACCAACTATTTTTGACCATATTACCTTTTAAAAACTTCCAGCCTTTTAAAGGCTGGAAGCTTTGTAATAGATTAAGGTTAAAACAAACCTTCAACCGACAAGTATCTTTCACCTGTATCATAATTAAAAGTCATTACAACCGCTCCCTCAGGAATTGTGTCAAGTTTTTTGGCCACAGCTGCCAATGATGCTCCTGTTGAAATCCCCACAAGAATGCCTTCTTCCTTGGCAATTCTTCTGGCATATTCGAAAGACTCGTCTTTGCTTACTTGGATCACTTCATCAATTAAATCGCTATTGTAAATTGAAGGAACGAAACCTGCTCCAATTCCTTGCAAAGGATGGGGTGAATGAGTTCCTCCGCTTAACACTGGAGATAATTCAGGTTCCACGGCAATAATTTTTATATTAGGGAATTTAGCTTTCAGAACTTTCGCCACACCCGTAATGTGTCCGCCTGTTCCAACGCCGGTGATAACATAATCCAATCCATTTGGGAAATCCGCAATAATTTCTTGTGCAGTGGTTTTTTCGTGAATGGCAACATTGGTTGGATTTTCAAATTGTTTTGGAGACCATGAATTTGGAGTTTCCAGAACTAATTCGGCAGCTTTTGCCATAGCGCCTTTAATCCCTATTTCACGAGGGGTAAGCACAAATTCGGCGCCATAGATTTCCATTAGTTTTCGGCGTTCCACGCTCATGGAATCTGGCATTACCAGAATTACTTTGTATCCTTTTACGGCAGCTACCAAAGCTAGACCGATTCCAGTGTTCCCGGAAGTTGGTTCGATAATTACACTTTCTGAATTTAATAACCCTTTACTTTCGGCATCTTCTATCATTGCAAGGGCAATTCTGTCCTTAATACTATTTCCCGGATTCGATTTTTCTAATTTTATCCAAACTTCTTTGCTTTTCCCAAACAACTTGTTGATTTGAACCACGGGCGTGTTGCCAATGGTTTCTAAAATGCTTTTTGCTTTCATATTTGTTATATTCTAAGTTCGATTTGTAATTGGTATTTTTAAATGATGGCTAATTTACGTAAAAATATAGAACGGATTAAATTGGTGTTAAAACAATTTTTTTATAGCCTTACATGACTTATGAATATTGTGTTATTTGTGAAATCCTGAGATTACAATACGATTGATATTTTTTCATTAAGCTTAATATTTAAAATATAATCAAAAAAATAAGCCTTTTTTTTGAATTGGAAAGTAAATATTACGTATTTTTGATAAAAATTAGATAATGATTTCACGGACAATGCAACAAGAAATAGAGAAAAACCTTTTCAAAAACAAGGTGTTGTTGTTAATTGGTGCTCGGCAAATTGGGAAAACTACCTTGTTAAAACAAGTGTTACTAAATTGCAAGGAGAAAAGTTTATGGCTCAACGCAGATGAATCGGATATAAAAAGGAAGTTAGAAAATGCAACTACAAGTACGCAATTGTTACAACTTTTCGGTAATGCCAAACTTATTGTAATTGATGAAGCGCAACAAGTTGAGGATATAGGCTTGAAATTGAAATTAATAATTGATACAAACCCAGAATTGCAAATTATTGCGACAGGTTCTTCTGCTTTTGAACTTTTGCAAAAAAGCAACGAACCTCTAACGGGTCGAAAAAAAGAGTACCATTTATATCCAATAAGCTTTTCAGAAATGGTAAATCATACGTCTTTAATTACCGAACAAAGACTTTTGGAAAATCGGTTAATTTACGGAAGTTATCCCGAAGTAATAAACAATCCAGGCAATGAAAAAGAGGTGTTGAAAGAAATTACCAATAGTTATTTGTATAAAGATGTCTTGCGTTATGATGGTATAAAAAAAGCATCTTTAATAGACAAGCTACTGGTTGCTTTAGCCTTACAAGTAGGAAGCGAAGTATCATATAACGAGTTAGCAAAAACCATTGGAAACATAAACTCTGCCACTGTCGAAAAATATGTAGATCTCCTCGAAAAGGCTTTTGTTGTATATAAACTACCCGCCCTAAGTAGGAATTTGCGTAACGAAATAAAGAAAGGTAAAAAGATCTATTTTTATGATAATGGTATTAGGAATGCAATCATCAATAATTTTAATCCTTTAGCATTGCGAAACGATAAAGGAGCATTGTGGGAAAATTTTTTGATAAGTGAGCGTATGAAAAAGAACAGTTATGCAAAGCATTACTGCAATACCTATTTTTGGAGAACATTTGATCAGGCCGAAGTAGATTATATTGAGGAATACGATGGTGCATTACACGTTTTTGAATTCAAATGGAAAACTAGCAACAAAAAAGTACCTGCCTCATTATTAAATTCCTACACCGTAAACAGTACAGCTATAGTTGATACGGACAATTATGAGGGATTTGTTGGGGATTTTTGAAATTATTTTAAAAAACTCCTAGACTTTTGAAAGTTAGTAGCTTTGAACTTTTATACTGCTTTCGAAGTCGGGAGACTGCGAAGAGCTGGTGTATTTCCTATGGTTTCTAAAATGCTTTTTGCTCTCATATTTGTGTATGTTGTGATTTGTATATTTTATGCTTTTTTAAGTGATGGCTAATTTACGTAAAAATATAGAACGGATTAAAGATGAGAAAACAAAAAACTCCTAGCCTTTTTGAAAGTTAGGAGTTTTTAAGTTTTGTGTTTTTTACTATATCAGGACTTTGAAGTTGATATAGAAATATTAAATTTAGTTAGTCAACCCTTAAATATGTTATAACAAATTGATTGTTAATAACTTGTAAATAAAAATAGTTCAAAAACACTAAGTTAAATTGCCAAAAAGTGTA
>JBIKPM010000220.1:0-4181 GCA_044357435.1 Flavobacterium sp.
AGCTTAACTTTGATGCGAAGGTTACTTCCTTTCACTCGACGTGAACCGCCACCACCGCCATTAAATCCACCGCCGCCACCAAAAGCGCTTCCGAAAATATCTCCAAATTGACTGAATATGTCATCCATATTCATGCCCCCATGATGACCGCCACCAAAACCTCCTGAACCATCAAAAGCCTGATGGCCGTATTGATCGTATTTGGCTTTTTTGGTAGAGTCACTCAAGACTTCGTATGCTTCAGCAGCTAATTTGAATTTTTCTTCGGCGGCCGTATTACCTGGATTTTTATCCGGATGGAATTCGAGCGCCTTTTTTCTGTATGCTTTTTTTATTTCGGCAGCATCGGCATTTTTTGTAATGCCCAGTATTTCGTAAAAATCTTTTTTCATTTATGTTTTTTTGTATGATACAGGCGCAATAAATCGCGTCTCTACTGACCAATAACTACTTTTGGAAAACGAATAATTTTGTCGCCCAGTTTGTATCCTTTTTCTATTACATCAACAATTTTCCCTTTCAACTTAGGAGCGGGAATTTGAGTTATTGCTTCGGCAAAATCAGCATTAAAAACATCACCAGCTTTTATTTCAACTTCTTCCAAGCCTTTTGAAACAAGTGTGCTTTTCAGTTTTTCCTGAATAAGTTCAACACCTTGAATTAAAACATTGTCGTCGGTTTTTTTGATTTCGGCCAATGCTCTGTCAAAGTCATCTAAAACCGGAAGTAAAGCCTGTAATACATCTTGGTTTGCCGTTTTGAATAATTCAATGCGCTCTTTGGCAGTTCTTCGTTTGAAATTTTCAAACTCGGCAAATAAACGCAAAAACTTATCTTTTTCAGAAGCCAAATCTTGGGACAATTGCTCCTCCCTAGTTATTTCCTCTACTCGTTCTTCGATTGTTGCGTCTAAAACATCGGAATCATTCTCATTGTTTTCAATTGAGGTTTGATCAACAATTTCATCATTAAGCGGGTTTTCTGTCGTCATTCTTATATTATTTTTAAAAAAATTCTTAAACTTCATTTTTATTCTTCCCTTTAGATTGCAAAAGTACTGCCAAATCTTTCAATTTGTCAAATTGTCACCCCTTAAAAACAAAAATTCAAGTCCTTTTTATAGAAATCAAAAAAAAAGCTTTCTCATTCGATTAAAAATTTAATATAATTTTAAGACTAACATAATATAGTTTGTATAGATTTGTGAAGATTATGTTCTAAATTAAATTTTTAAAATAAACTTAAGGTTAGCTTCTAGGCTTTTAAATAATTATTAATTCACTTTACCTTATATTTAAAAAAAGCTTCGTTTTAAAAACGGAGCTTTTTTTGTTTTTACCAAGTTTTCAAATCTATCCGTTTTGGGTTTTGCCCAATTTTATCCTAATACTCCATTCAAAATCCATTTCGGATACTTGTTCGCCATTTTCGTTTGTACCAGTAGATTTCATCCAAAAACTTTGTCCTTCACCACTTGCAATGGCTGCCTGAATGGATTGTTTAGCCAAAAAACCGTCATTACACACAAAAGTTATCCTTCCTGTTGCCTTCTTGCTAAAGTTTCCTTTATTATTAGCTACCAACATGGATATGTTTTGTCTGCTATTTTGAATTTGTTGCATAACCAAAGCCCCTGTTGCCAGTTCGGCTGCCATTCCTTGCACCGCCCAATACATGGAGTTAAATGGGTTTTGGTTGATCCATCGATGCTTGACCGTTACAACGCATTTGTTCTCGTCAAATTCTCTTACCCGAACACCACATATAAAAGCTGACGGCAATTTAAAGAACACAAATTTATTGAGATTAGATACCGAAATTTTCATCAAAAATGGTTTAGTTTATGTAAAAATAATAAAAAATTGGTTCAAAAACCTATTGCACTACCCATTTGGTCAAAATGTACTAATTCCCATTATTCTCAAGGCTTTTCAACAAAAACACAAAACTATCCCAAAACAATACTGTTAATTTTTTGTTAATATTAAGTACTATGTGATACACAATACCTTCTTTTAGACATATATTTGCATAAGAAATTACCATACACTTATATATCATGGAAACAACGAACGAAAAAAATCTGGCCACATTTACCCATTTGAGTACTTTGACGCAATATTTCATCCCATTTGGAAATTATATTTTTCCGATTTTGATTTGGAATTCAAAAAAAGACGAATCTGAATTCATCGACTTCCACGGAAAACAAGCAATTAACTTTCAATTGAGTTTGTTATTGTATTCTTTAGTGTTAGCCATAATTGCCATCCCTATTTTAATTATCGTTGTTTTCAAAAATATCCCTTTGAATGCGATTATAAATGAAGATGATTTTTTAATCCATCATTTGAGCATAGAAAACATAAGCGGAATTGTGATTGTAGCCATAATTGCGGTCATAATTTTTGCTGGATTGAAAATAACGGAATTCTTCCTGATTATTTACGCATCCTTAAAAGCATCAAACGGCGAAAAATACAAGTACCCATTGACAATTCCTTTTATTAAATAAAAATGAATCGTTTATTCCAATAAAAAATAAAAAAGAATCATGAACATTGAAAACACGAAAGCCCAAATGCGAAAAGGTGTTCTCGAATTTTGTATCTTATCTGTATTAAAAGACAAAGAGGCATACACTTCGGAAATATTGGACACCTTGAAAAACGCAAAATTACTGGTGGTGGAGGGAACGGTTTATCCGTTGCTCACCAGATTAAAAAACGACGGATTACTCAACTACCGTTGGGAAGAATCACTATCTGGTCCTCCTAGGAAATATTATGCCCTTACCGAAATAGGACAGACTTTTTTAAAAGAATTAAACGGCACTTGGACAGAATTATCTGATGCCGTAAACCTAATCACAAAACAAAAATAATAGTCATGAACAAAACTGTAAACATAAACCTAGGCGGAATGTTCTTCCATATAGATGAAGATGCATACCAAAAATTGACCCGCTATTTTGATGCCATAAAACGCTCTTTGTCCAATTCATCCGGACACGATGAAATTATCAAAGACATTGAAATGCGTGTTTCGGAATTATTAACCGAGAAACAAAAAACTGAAAAACATGTCGTGGGCTTAAAAGACGTTGACGAAGTCATTACAATTATGGGGCAACCGGAAGATTATAAAATTGACGATGAGAGTGCTGAAAGTAACTCTTCTGATTTTTCTTCCCCAAAAACAAGAAAACTATACAGAGATACTGAAAATGGAATGATTGGTGGCGTTCTTGCCGGACTGGGTCATTATTTTGGAATAGACAAAGTGTGGCTTCGAGTATTTCTTTTGATACTGTTTTTTGCTTGGGGAATTGGTTTAATGGCGTATATCATTCTTTGGATTGTAGTACCGGCAGCAACGACAACGACAGAAAAACTGGAAATGACCGGAGAACCAGTGACGATTTCAAATATCGAAAAAAAAGTGAGAGAAGAAATTGAAAACGTTTCGGATAAAATAAAAAAAGTGGATTATGATAAATTCGGAAACCAAGTGAAATCTGGTGCCGAAAAAGTCGGGAGCACTTTTGGAAATTTTATAATAGCAGTATTGAGGGCCTTTTCAAAATTTATAGGAGTGGTACTGATTATGACCGGTTTGTTTATTTTGGCCGCTTTATTCATTGGAGTATTCACTTTGGGCTCGTCTTCCTTTATCGATGTGCCTTGGCAAGATTTTATTGAAGCCGGAAATTTCACTGATTATCCCGTTTGGACATTTGGATTATTAATGTTTTTTGCTGTTGGGATTCCATTTTTCTTCCTGACAGTATTAGGATTCAAATTGTTGTCTCCAAATATAAAATCTATTGGAAATATTGCAAAATATACCTTGTTGGCCATTTGGTTAATAGCGGTTTCAATAGCTATTTCTATTGGGGTAAAACAGGCGACTGCCTTTGCCGTTGACGGAAGAATAGTAAAAAAAGAAACGATTAATCTGATCCCAACGGATACCATTTTTATCAAATTTAAGCACAATGATTTTTACGCCAAAAATATTGATGAACGAAACGATTTTAAAATGACCCAAGATTCTTCGGGCACAGATGTCATCTATTCCAATGATGTCCGTTTTAAAATAGCGGCGACAGATGAAAAAACACCCTACCTCAAAATTGAAAAAGAGGCAAAAGGAAAGACATTAATCGAAGCCAAAAAGAG
>JBIKPM010000059.1:0-9567 GCA_044357435.1 Flavobacterium sp.
AGAGAGCTGATAAAATCAAATATGAATACGTAATTCAAGGAAACCGAATCATTTTGAACAATTACTTATTGACGGACTTAAAGGAGAAATTCGGTGATCAAGAAATTGAAATTACTTTATTCTTGCCACAAGGAATATTGTTTAAAGTAGACAAATCACTGGAAAATTATGATCATACTGATGATGATTATTTTTCATGGAATCCTGATTTTAAAGACGCCGTGTATAAAGTCGGAAGCGATAAAATAAAATGCTTGAATTGCCCGAAAGAGGAAAACGAAAACAATGAAATGGAGAGCAAAGAAGAAACCGATAGCGTAGTTACAACAACGGTAAGCGGAAACGGAAATGTGATCACGGTTAATAAAATTGAGGCCAAAAAAGAGAGTTAATACTGTCTTTTAGCAAAAATCAGAAAAATCATTCATCAAAAGTGGATGATTTTTTTATATTTGTAAACGACTTAACTATAAAAATAAAATGAAAAAAAATACCGCCCTACTTCTATTCCTCTTGGTTGCTACATTTTCATGGGCACAAAAAGACGCAAAAATTAAAGGTTCTAAAATTGTGACCATTGAACAAAAAGAAATTGGCAATTTTGATTCGATTGAAGTTGGCGATAACATTGAAGTATCTTTGGAAAAAGGCGAAAAAACCGAAATAAAAATTGAGGCCGACGATAATCTTCATACTATCATCACTATTGATTTAAGCGATAATATACTCCGGTTAAACACTTCAAAAACTGCCGTAAACTTCAAAAAATTATTACTGCGGGTAACCTATACGCAAGATTTAAAAATGGTGATTTCAAAAAACGAGTCCACGGTGAATGCCATTCAAGAAATCCAATTAGAGGACATTACTTTTAAATCTTTCAATAATTCCAAGCTCAATTTAAATGTCAATTCCAAGAATTTCTTATTGCAGTCTGACGACAAATCGAAAACGGAACTTAATTTAAAAGCCGAAAGCACCACAATCGAGTTGAGCAAAAACGCCACTTTGAAAGCGTTGATTGCCTCCGTTGATTTAAAATGCGACTTATACCAAAAGGCAAAAGCAAATCTAGAAGGTGATGTAACTAATGCCACCATTCGCTTGGACAATAATGCGGATTTTTCAGGAAGTAAGTTGATCCTGAAAAACGTAGAATTGGTCGCAGAGGGCTATTCGAATTGCAGTATTAACTCTAGTTCCGCAATGAGTATTGACGCATCCGGAAATTCTGAAATCAAAATTTATGGTGACCAAAAAATTGAAATAAAAAGATTCGTTGATTCTGCCACCCTGGTCAAGAAACCCACAAAATAATACAAACAAAAAAGGCTCCATAGTAAAAATGAAGCCTTTTTGTTATCAATTAAAACGAAATTATTACTCCAAAGCAGCCAAGTACCTTTCAGCATCCAGGGCAGCCATACAACCCGTTCCAGCAGCGGTAATCGCTTGACGATACACATGGTCGGCTGCATCGCCCGCCACAAAAACACCTTTGACATTCGTTTTTGAGGTTCCCGGAACATTGACAATATAGCCCGTTTCATCAAGGGTAAGAAAGTCCTTGAAAATATCCGTATTGGGTTTGTGACCAATAGCCACAAAGAAACCGGTAGCCGGAATATCGAAAACTTCGCCTGTGGTTTTATTCTTGGCTTTTACGCCAGTAACCACTTGTTCGTCCCCTAAAACTTCAACCGTGTCATGATTCATTAAAATTATAATATTATCAGTTTTGCGAACTCTTGCTTCCATGATTTTTGAAGCCCTGAATTTTTCGCTTCGCACCAACATAGTTACTTTTTTACAAAGCTTAGACAAATAATGCGCTTCTTCACAAGCAGAATCTCCCGCACCCACAATGACAACTTCTTGGTTTCTGTAGAAAAAACCGTCACAAACGGCACAGGCCGAAACACCTCCGCCCATTTTTAAATAATGCTGCTCAGAGGGCAGCCCTAAATATTTGGCTGTGGCTCCAGTTGAAATGACCACTGTTTCGCAATGCAGTTCGATGCTATCATTAATCCAAACTTTATGGACATCACCGCTAAAATCAACCTTGGTTGCCCAACCATCACGCACATCAGTACCAAAACGTTGTGCCTGAGCTTGCAGTTGCACCATCATTTCCGGTCCCGTAACTCCATCAACGTAACCCGGAAAATTCTCCACTTCGTTAGTCGTTGTCAATTGACCTCCAGGTTGCATCCCTTGGTATAAAACGGGATTCATATTGGCTCTGGCGGCATAAATGCCTGCGGTATACCCTGCTGGACCCGAACCTATAATAAGACATTTAATTTTTTCGATTGTATCAGACATAGTATATTATTTTTTATTCTATTTTGAGATTGCAAATGTATGTTTTTATTAAAAAATTAAGCTAAAATCACATCACTTTTAATCATTAAAAAAATAATAAAATTGTATTTCGAAATATCGCTTGGAAAACTAAAAATTAGTTTTATATTTGCGTCCGCTTTCGGGGTGTAGCGTAGCTCGGTTATCGCGCCTGCTTTGGGAGCAGGAGGCCGCAGGTTCGAATCCTGCCACCCCGACAATTTTCTTGTCAATACATATAAAAAGGCTGTAAATCGTATGATTTACAGCCTTTTTTTGTAATTTAACTAAGTTAAGTTATTTCAAATAAAATGAGGATTCATAAGGGATCAATCCAATATCAACAGTTATAAATCATTTTATAGAACAATTGAGAATATTTATTTACACTAAAACACTATTCCATTCGTTTATAGTAAATATTCTGAATAAATTACCAAAACGTAAATTCCTTCTAAAAATGAAAAAAATAGTATTTCTCGCTTTGGTACTTCTATCCTCAACTGGATGGGGCCAGAACCCAGTAGCACTTGAATATTTTAATAAAGGAGTCAAAAAAGCCGAGGCCGGAAATAGCACAGGAGCCATTGCTGATTTCACCAACGCTCTTAAAGAAGAGCCTTTTTTTACTGGCGCCTATTTGAGTAGGGCTTTAGAAAAAATAAAAATAAAAGATTTATCCGGAGCAATGTCCGATGCCAATACTGCCATAACCATTGAGTCTAAAAATGCTGATGCATTTACCACCCGAGCCAACATCTATTACAAACTTAAAGACTATCCAAATACAATAAAAGACTGCGCTGTTGCCATAAGATTAAATCCAAATGACTATGTATCGTATAATTTAAGAGGGCTTTCATATAAAAACAGTAATGATCTCAAAAAGGCTTGTGATGATTTCACCAAAGCCATGCAACTGGGCAGTCAAAGCGCGATTAAAAACAAAAAAATGTTTTGTAAATAATCCCTTTAGCAGTTGTCACAAAGTGGTTTTTGATTGCCATTTCACCACTAAACCTGATTTCATTTTTTGCCTTTGGTGGCTTTCTTCAAGTCATCGCCACCCGGAATCCTCATTTTGTCCGTGAGAGCAGAAATTTCATTCAGGTCAAAATCTCCCGTCAACGACATCAACACGGTTTCCTTTTCTTTGCCGCCCCCCTCAATAAACATCAAAAGCTCTTTGATTTTAGTGTCCGTCGTTCCTGATTTAACCACTATTTTAATGTTTTTGCCTTCCTCATTTACCCGCATCAATTCTTCAAGCCCACCGGTTTTGATATATTTTTCGGCAGCGGATTTCATTTCGGCTGTTGCCCTGACACTCGTAGTGGTAAACACTTTTAGGTTGTCGAGTTTGCGAATTAAATTGAGGTATTGCATCGTCTCTTTGTCCGAGGAGTCCATTTTTACCTTACTCATCAAGTCAAACATTTTTTTGTTGACTATAACCGAGGTGATATCGTCTTGCCCTTCGAATTGATTGAAAGCCGCTTGAGCAAAAAAGGCATTGGAAACGAATGCCAATACTAGTGTTAGAATAAATTTCCTCATGATTATGTCTTAGTTGTTGTATGTTTTATCGTCAATAATAGTGCCAGCAAGAGCTTTTTCTATAAACCAAAGCTAACTTATTTTTATTACAAAGACTCTATAATAAAACTAAAGTTAGTATTTTTACGTTAATTACACAATAAAAACCCCGAAGATGAAATCAAAATACAAACTGCTCATTGTACTCCTTTTAGCCGTTTTCACTTTCCAAAGTTGTGAAGATCAAGACGATTTTGTCCAAGCACCGGCAAAATTAGTTTTTCAAGAAGATGTGCCGGTACCAGCAGATTTAAAAATTCAAGATTTCATTTGGAAGGGACTGAATTTGTATTATTTGTGGCAAGCCGAAGTACCTAATTTATCGGATGACAAATTTGCCCTTCAATCGGAATTAAATATTTTTCTGTCGGGATATCCCGTTCCTGAAAACTTATTCAATGCCTTGAGAGTCGACAAAACCATTGACAGGTTCAGTTGGATTGTGAGCGATTACTTGCAATTAGAAGGGCAACTTCAAGGAACAACTAATAATAACGGAGTCGAATTTGGTTTAAGTTATAAAGATAAAGCATCTGGTTCCAAAGAAATAATTGGTTGGGTACGCTATATCATTCCCAATTCGGATGCGTCAACAAAAGACATCCATCGTGGCGAAGTGTTTTATGGTGTGAATGGAACCTCGCTTACCGTAAGCAATTACCAATCTTTGTTGTTCAGCTCGGAGACTAATTACACCTTAAATATGGCGGATATAAATGGCGGAGCGTTCACGCCAAACGGAAAATCAGTTGCGTTGACAAAAACGGTTTTGAGCGAAAACCCAATTCTAATCAATACTGTAATCAATGCGGGCGGGCATAAAATTGGCTATCTACTCTATAATGGTTTTTATTCCAATTATGATTCGAAATTAAATGATGCTTTTGGCACCCTTAAATCGCAAGGCATTACTGATTTAGTATTGGATTTAAGATACAATGGTGGTGGTTCCGTTCAAACCGCAACTAGACTTGCAAGTATGATTACAGGAGCATTCACAGGACAAGTATTTGCAAAACAGCAATGGAATTCTAAAATCGAATCCTATTATAACGCCAAAAATCCCAATGATCTGAAAAACTTCTTCACCAACAAAATAGGAACTACAGCCATAAACAGTGTAAACATGATCAAGATTTACATTCTAACTTCAGACAGCACGGCCTCAGCGAGTGAATTGGTGATTAATGGATTGAAACCGTATGTGGATGTTGTCCAAATAGGCGATGTCACCACGGGAAAAAATGTAGGTTCGGTTACTTTATACGACTCCCCTACTTTTGGCACTTCCAACAGAAATCCAAACCATCGGTATGCTATGCAACCCATTGTGCTTAAAATAGTCAATTCATTGGGTTTCGGAGATTATTTCAATGGATTGACACCTACCTATGAACTGAAAGAAAATTTATCAAATTTAGGTGTTCTTGGTAACACCACTGAGACTTTATTAAGCACGGCTATTGGCAAAATCACGGGGGTTAGCCGAATGATGAAACAAAGTCCGGCAAAAGAATTCGAACTTTTTAAAGATTCAAAATCAATGAATGACCTTCAAAATCAAATGTATCTTGACAAAGCTCCCGAAGGCATATTGAAAGCTCTAGAATAAAAACAAAAAGGCTTTCATCTCTGAAAGCCTTTTTCAATTATATTATAAAACCACCAACTACAAACTGATATTCAATCCCAATTTGAAGTTTCTTCCAAGTGAACTATAACCTACATTTTCGACAAAATCGGCATTCAAAATATTGTTTACTGTACCAAAAATAGTCATTCTGTTTTTTACCAATTCATATCGAAGGGTAGAGTTTACCAATTGGTACGAACCCAAAACAATATTTTGCGTCGTATAAGAATTCCCGTCAAAGAAAGCATCTTTTCTAACATCTACATATTGATAATTTACATTTAAAAAAGCTCTTTTACACATTTGGAAATCCAAGGACGAATTCAATTTATGCTTTGGAATCAATCGATCCAAAGCTTCATCGACTTGCGTAAAAGTGTAATTCGAAATCCATTTGATGTTTTCGTTTATGGCAAAAGTGATTTCGGTTTCCACTCCCTTGGCTTTATTGGTTCCGTCTATGTTAATGTATTTGTAAGCCGATGAAAATCCGATAAAATTAGTCTGTTCACGATAAAATCCTACAACCGAAAATCGGAGTTTTTTATCCAAAAGTTGGCTTTCAAAACCAGCTTCAATTGTCGTATTTTTTTCTGGAGTCAACTTAGAATTTCCATATTCAGAATACAATTGATACAAACTTGGAGTCACAAAAGCCGTGCTGTAAGAAGCCAAAGCCTTCAAAGGAAATCCTTTAAAATCATACGATGGATTCAGGTTATAAACCGATTGATTTCCGTATACGCTATGAATATTCAAACGCGCTCCAGCATTGATATTCAACCCGAAATTCGAAGTGTAAACTCCATTAACATACGGATCTATCATATTGAATTTAGTACTTTCATTTACAATATTCCCATAAGGCGTTACGCTATTCATATCGAAAAACTGGTATTGTACCCCAGTCACCAAAAACAAAGATTTAGAAAACTCATATTTGTTATACCCATCAATATTCACACTTCTGGAGTCATATTGTGAAAGACCAATTGTCCCTGAATAACTGTCTAGTTCGTTATAAGAACGAGTTATTTTATTAAAACTCGAACTCAGGATAAATTGCCCTTCGTTATATTTATATTTTGGCATAAAACCAAAACGAAACTGTTCTGTTTTGGAATTATTCTGACTTACATCGTTTGTTCCAGTATTGTCAAAACCACCATCATAATCATTGTTGATTTTGTCGAAATTTCCAAAGAAATCCAATGTCATTTTCTCTGAAGCTTTATAACCCAATTTAGCTAAATAATTGATTCTCGAAAAACGATCATATTCATATTTAACGCTTTCATTCGGCGGATCAATTTGCGACATTCCATTGGTTTCAGTGCTGTTTAACGAAGCAAAATAATTCAGTTTTTTCACGTTTCCATTCACCGAAAATCCTTGATTGAAATCCTCTAAATTTGTTTTTTTATCAGTAGCAGTATTGTTGGTTCCGGCATTAAAATAGGCATTTCCTTGAATGGGTTTTTTACCTGATTTTTTCAAAGTTATATTAATTACTCCAGTCACAGCACCAGTTCCATATAAAGTACTGGCAGCGCCTTTCATAATTTCAATACTTTCCACTTGATTAGCAGGAAGCAAACGCAAATCATATTCAAAGCTAATTCCCGAGGCATCGGTAACTGGGATTCCGTCAATGAGAATGAGTACTTGATTGTTTTTTCCTCCACGAATGTAGTAACCCAAATTTTTTCCGGCTACACTTTGACTACCGTTAATTTCGACACCCACAACCGAATTTAGAACAGTGGCAATGCTTTGTCCTTCCCTCTTTTTTAAGTCTTCGGAAGTGATTTTGGTGATTACTTTTCCTGACTTTTCTTTGGCCAAAGCAAATTTGGAATCAGAGATTACAACTTCATCCAATTGAATTTTAGACACAATGGTGTCTTTTTTTTGCGCAAAAGCACAGTTTGTCATTAGCACGAATAACGCACTAATGCGAACGATTTTGTTGTTCATTTTAATAAAACATTTTTAATGATAAAAATGGGAGAAAAGCATAGAATGACCCATACCCAAACCTTTTTTCCCGAAAGTTTGATACTCGACGTAATAGGCAGGTCTCCTGGCTTGCGTCTTGTTGTTTACCTTCTCATTCTTGATTAAGGATTGAGGATTTTTTGATTAAGGATTTATAATCCTAAATTCCCAAATCATTAATTCCTAAATTTTTGAACAATGGTTTTGTAGATAACAACAAGCTTGATAGCTTACAGTTGCGGGTACAGCCCAGGATTTTTGGTTTTCGATTTAGAATTTTTGATTTGGGATTTGTTACAATCTGAAATCTAAAATCTAAAATCTAAAACCTCCACCTGATTCCCTTTTAATGCGGTTTCAAAATTAAAAACAGCAACCTCAATACGAGGGCAAATGTAGCCCTATGCTTTTGATAAAAAAAATAAAATTGATTTTTAAAAAGGAATAGATTTACCTTTGCACTTCTTTCAAGATGTGTTTATGAAACTTCTTTTTCTCCGTATCGTCTTATTTTTGTTGGTTCTTTCCTTTTTTGGATGCAAACAAGATAATACTATTTCCAACGAAACAACCATCATTCCCGGAAATTCAATTCAGTATGCCAAAGGACTGGAAATCTACAAACACCAAGGCTTTTCAATAGTAAAAATTATAAATCCTTGGCCTGAATCCAAAGAAAGTTTTACTTATATTCTTAAAGAAAAAAACGGGAATATTCCTGATAGTTTAAAGCAATTCACTGTTATTCCAATTCCTCTAAAATCGATTGTCGTGACTTCAACAACGCACATTCCGGCATTGGAATTACTGGGTGTTGAAAATACTTTGATAGGCTTTGCGAATACCGATTATATTTCTTCTGTTAAAACCAGAAAATTAATTGATGCCGGAAAAGTTCGGGAAGTGGGAACCAATGAAAGCCTAAATACTGAAGTTTTAATTGACATGAAACCCGACTTAATTGTAAGTTTCAGCTTGAATAACAGCAACCCAACCTTGGAGAATCTTCAAAAAAGTGGTTTGAAAGTGATGCTCAACGGCGATTGGACAGAACAATCACCTCTTGGTAAAGCCGAATGGATTAAGTTTTTTGGTGCTTTGTATGGATTGGATTCCAAAGCTAACTCTTTGTTTTCCAAAATTGAAAAGGAATACAACTCAACTTTAGCTTTATCCAAAAAAGCAACATCAAAACCGACAGTTCTCAGTGGTGCCATGTACCAAGGACAATGGTACGTACCACAAGGCGAAAGTTGGGCTGCATTATTTTTGAAAGACGCGAAATCACAGTATTTATGGGCAGATACAAAGGGAACCGGCAGTTTGTCCGTCCCTTTTGAAACCATTTTGGGAAAAGCACAAAATGCCGATTTCTGGATTGCACCCGGGGATTATTCAAGCCTGAAACAAATGAGTGACAGCAACCCACACTACATCCAATTTGCCTCGTTTAAAAATAAAAAAGTATATTCGTGCAGCGTAAATAAAGGCGCAAAAGGCGGAATCGTTTATTTCGAATGGTCCCCTACTCGCCCCGACTGGGTTTTGAAAGATTTGATTAAGATTTTTCACCCGGAATTATTACCCAATCACAAACTTTTTTTCTTTCAGAAATTAGAATAAATTGACCAATACCAACCGAAATACACTTCTATTCACCCTTTTGACATTGGCATTGCTATTGACATTGCTATTTAATATTTCTTTGGGTTCGGTTTCTATTCCGATAAAAGACGTTTTCAACAGTCTGATAGGCGAAAAATCCAGCAAAGAAACTTGGGATTACATCATTATCAATTACCGATTACCTAAAGCGATTACTGCAATTGTTGTTGGTTTTGGATTGTCAATAAGTGGTTTACTAATGCAAACTTTATTTCGAAACCCATTAGCTGGACCCGACGTTTTGGGATTGAGTTCCGGGGCAAGTTTAGGCGTGGCAACCATAGTCATGGGCGCTACTTTTTTACCAATGGGCTTGTCGGATGTTTTAC
>JBIKPM010000191.1:0-4720 GCA_044357435.1 Flavobacterium sp.
TTTTAATTCCCCTCCTTTGGAGGGGTGCCCATCGGGCGGGGTGGTCGGTTTATATCCTGTTTCCGTCAGCAACATATCCATTTTAAGGTGTGCCATGGCATAACTCGCCATCAATAACTCAAAACCATTCAATCGAGGAATTAAATCTTTGGTTACATATTTGCTCCAAATGCCTTGTTGTCCTTCAAATTTTTTGTGAATGTGTTTCACCACTTCGGCAAGAAAAGTGCCTGTTCCCGTCGCAGGATCTAGGATTTGTACTTTGTGCACTTCAACCTCGGTTTCGACTTCTTTTATTTTCGAGTTGGCACCCGTTCCGGTTTGGGTAACTGCTTTTTTCTTGATTTTTATTTTGCTGGTGTCCGCCAATCCTTGTGGCAAATCGAATTCGGTTTTCAAAATATCATCTACTGCACGAACGATAAAGTTCACCACAGGTTGCGGCGTGTACCAAACCCCACGCGCTTTTCGCAGTGCCGGATTGTATTCACCCAAAAAGGTTTCGTAAAAATGCACCACCGGATCTTCTTGTTTGGTGCTTCGTCCAAAATTTTTCATAATCGTAGCCACATCACTAGCCAGAAAAATGTTAACGAGTTCGTCCACAATCCAAGTCAAACGAATGTCCAAATCAAATCCTGCAATGTCTTGAAATAATTTCCGAAGAAAAGGATTCGATTTCGGAATCAACTCAGCCGCTTCCATACGGGAGAAAGTCGGCAAAGTAGGGTCGTGATAACGTGCAGCAAACATTCCGTAAGCAATGGTTTGGGCATAAATATCGGCGAAAGCCTTGTTGTCAATATCGTGAATCAGCATTTGTTGAAACGACAACATCTGCGATTTTATTTGGGAACGTTTGCCTTCTTGGTCGTCATTGGTTAATGATTTTTCGATTACATCCGCCATCAATTTGGCTTTTCCTGCCATCATTTGTGCCAATTTGGTAGGTGATTTGATGGTTTGCGAAATGGTTTGGGCAAAGTTTTTTATGAGTTGGGTGAATTGCTCAAAGTTTTCGGGGATGGGTACAATTTCTATTTTTAATTCCCCTCCTTTGGAGGGGTGCCCATCGGGCGGGGTGGTTTTTTCTAATCGAGCAATGGCAATTTTAGTCACAAACTCTCCGTCTTTATAAAAATGAAAATCCATATAATCGGTAAAAACCAAATTCGATAAACCTGATTTGTAACGGTCAAATTGTTCCTTTAGTTTTTTGTCTGCCAAGTCCACTCCAATGTCTTTGGCTTCGATATAACCCACGGGAACATCCTTGCGAGTCAAGACATAATCGGGCGCACCACAATCGATACGAGCGGGTTCATTGGTCACCAAAACATCGGGTAAAATGGCCATAATCAGGTTTTGTAAATCGCCTCGATAGGAGTGTTCACGTGCATTTCCTGTTTTATAAAGGGTATTAATTTTGGAGAGGTATTCTGGAATAGTCATTGGGTTTTTTTGAGATTTTAAAAGTAGTAATAATATTCTTAAATACAGAAAACGTTACATAATGAATCTCATTCTTTTCTAAAATAACTTACTTTTGCACAAAACAATTGTTTTGAAAACCCAAGTATTTCTCATCACCCCACCGTTTACCCAACTGAATACACCGTATCCGGCAACGGCATATATCAAAGGGTTTCTGAATACCAAAAATATTTCCGCAACCCAAGCCGATTTAGGCATCGAAGTGATTTTGAAATTGTTTTCGAAAGAAGGACTAAGCCCCCTAGCCCCCGAAGGGGGAATTGAGCTATATTCTGATAACGCAAAGCGGATTTTTTGCCTTTGGGACGAATACATCAAAACCATTGATTCGGTTATTGCTTTTTTACAAGGGAAAAATCCAACATTGGCACTCCAGATTTGCCAGGAAGATTATTTGCCGGAAGCTTCCCGTTTTGCGCAATTGGAAGATTTGGATTGGGCATTCGGAACGATGGGAACGCAAGATAAAGCCAAGCATCTCGCCACTTTATACCTCGAAGATATTTCCGATTTTATTGTGGAATGTGTCGATGCTAATTTTGGTTTCAGCCGTTATGCAGAACGTTTGGGTAGAAGCGCGAATTCTTTCGACGAATTGTACGCTGCTTTACAACAAGAACCAACCTATATTGATGCAATTTTGATTTCGATTTTAAAGGAAAGAATCGAAACCATTCAGCCTGAATTATTCCTGATTTCTGTTCCCTTTCCGGGGAATTTGTATTCCGCTTTCCGTTCGGCTCAATATGTAAAAAAACACTATCCTAATATTAAAATTGCCATGGGTGGCGGTTTCCCCAATACCGAATTGCGTTCGCTTTCGGATGTTCGCGTTTTTGAATTTTTCGACTTTATTACCTTGGATGACGGGGAATTACCGGTGGAACTATTGTGCAATCTAGTTTTCAATTCCCCTCCTTTGGAGGGGTGGCCGAAGGACGGGGTGGCCAAAAGAACCTTTCTTCTCGAAAACGGAAAAGTAGTTTACAAAAACAATTCTACTAAATCAGACTACAAACAATCCGAAGTGGGGACACCCGATTATTCGGATTTGTTATTGGATAAATATATTTCCGTTATTGAAATCGTGAATCCAATGCACCGCATGTGGAGTGACGGTCGATGGAACAAACTAACGATGGCGCATGGATGTTATTGGGGGAAATGTACTTTCTGTGATATTTCATTAGATTATATAAAAATATATGAACCCATCGCAGCCAATATTTTGTGTGATCGAATGGAAGAGATGATAGCTCAAACCGGAGAAAATGGTTTTCATTTTGTGGACGAAGCTGCACCGCCAAAATTGATGCAGGCTTTGGCGATTGAAATCCTTCGCCGGAAATTATCGGTTACTTGGTGGACCAACATTCGATTTGAGAAAAGTTTCACACGTGATTTATGTTTGTTACTCAAAGCTTCGGGTTGTATTGCCGTTTCTGGCGGACTCGAAGTGGCTTCAGACCGATTATTGGAATTGATAGACAAGGGCGTAACGGTAGAACAAGTAGCAAAAGTCACCCGAAATTTCACCGAGGCCGGAATCATGGTACATGCCTATTTGATGTATGGATATCCCACGCAAAAGGTTCAGGAAACGGTGGACAGTCTCGAAATGGTGCGGCAATTGTTTGAAGTGGGCGTTTTGCAATCCGGATTTTGGCACCAATTTGCCATGACGGCACACAGTCCGGTTGGAATGTATCCAGAGAAATTTGGTGTTGTCAAGGAAACCGAAACTATTGGGACTTTTGCCAATAACGATATTAATTACGTAGACAAAACCGGAATCGACCACGATAAATTTAGTTTTGGATTAAAGAAATCCTTGTTCAATTTTATGCATGGTATTTGCTTTGACTATGAGTTGCAGGAGTGGTTCGATTTCAAAATTCCGAAAACAAAAATCCTTCCCGATTTTATTGCTAATGCTTTGGAGGAAGAAGAAGATTTCAATATAAAACCAACTGCCAAAATTGTTTGGTTAGGAGGGAAGCCACTTGTAGAACATTTCACAAAATCTAAAAAAGGAAATTCTTGGCAAATAATGGCTTTGACTTTTCATGATAAAAAAGAAAGTTTCACGATTCAAACGCCAAAAATAGAAGGCGAATGGTTGGTTCAAATGCTTGAAAAAATATCGGTTTCCAAATCTAAAATCCTTTCTTTTAAAGAAATAAAATCAGATTTTGAAACTCATTTGGAGGATTTCGAATTGTTTTGGTATTCAAAACCGGTGAATACTTTACGAGAATTTGGATTGTTAGTTTTATAAAAAAGATATTATCCATTGTTTTTTAATCAATGAATAATACCGTAAAAATTGTTTTGATAAAAAAGGTAAATTCAGTTTAATTTGTCCATATTCTACTTCTTGAAACACCATCATGACAACTATTACAAGACCCAGTAGTGATAGCTGTAGACATGGAATTTGTCGATGTGCTTCCAGTTACCGATGGATATAAACCGCTAGTGAAATCAATAGCTGATGAAGTATAAAAATTTCCTTTGGCATCTACACTTAGGGTGTATTTTAAAGTGCCAGTTGCGTCCGGACCAGTATAAAATTTTACGGTGGCATTGGAATTAGTGTTTGTTAGTGCCTGGTTATAAACCGTTCCAGCGGTTCTCCAAATTGGGGCTTCACCTCCACCTGGCCTGTGGCAACTCATGCAATCTTTTCCCATATTATGGCTTTCATTACTTCCGGTTGTGCTGCTCATTTCTCCTGAATCCTCATCATTTATGGACTCATACGGACTTGAACAAGAATTCAAAATAACAAGAAATGCAATGGCCGTAAATACTTTAAATTTCATAGTGGCTTTAAGTTTATTATTTATAAAAAAAAAGAATTAGTTTAGTATTTATAACATTTAAAGTAGTTATCACCCTACCCTGAAATGAGAATTTCATTAGAATGCTTGATTAATATGGAATTATTTCATACCTTGAAGCATTTGTTATAAATGTTATAATTAAGTTTCATTAATTTTGAACAATGTATTTTTCATGAGTATTTTTTAGATAATCAATGCGTTAGCAGGCAAATATTCTTGCAAAATATAGATGAAAACTACTTTAATCGATTTTTTTTGCGTACCATATTTATATTTTAATAAATAATGCGAATCAAGGGTTAAAAGATTAAGTTTAAAAAAGCGGAAGCGATTTTGCCAAAGATATGAATCAACAGTCCTTTTGCAGACCTTACTTTACT
>JBIKPM010000192.1:0-4702 GCA_044357435.1 Flavobacterium sp.
GGTACAACATGGTATAGTTTTTTGAACGTTGGCGACCCACTAAAATTGCTGGATCATAGTATGGAGCGGTTACTAAGGCTAATATTTCTCCTGTTTTAGGTTCGATAGCAACAATACCTCCTCTTTTGTTAACCATTAATTCTTCACCATATTGTTGAAGCACGGCATCTATGGTAAGATTGATATCTTCACCCTGAACAGCAATTGTATCGTATTTACCTCCTTTGAACGAACCAATTTCTCGATTGTATTTGTCTTTCTGAATGTATTTCACTCCTTTTATTCCGCGGAGAATCTCTTCATAGCTTTCTTCTACCCCTTGTTTTCCAATTAAATCACCACTGTTGTAATATGGATTTTTTTCAATTAATTTTTCATTTACTTGAGTAATAAATCCAAAAACATTGGCTCCAAAATTTACTTGATAATCTCGAAGGGAACGCTTTTGAAAATAGAACCCTTCAAATTTTCGTATCTTTTCTTGAAATGCGGCAAACTCTTTTTTGTTTAATTGTGCTAAAAATACCGAAGGTAATCTTGGGCTATACACAATAGCTTTTTCGATTTTTTTTATAAAATCTTCCTTTGTGACATCTAATAATTTGCAAAATTCTAAGGTGTCAATATTTTTCATTTCCCTTGGAATGACCATAATGTCATAAGAAGGTTGGTTAGCCACTAATAACTTGCCATTTCTGTCATAAATATAACCTCTTTCAGGATAATCATATTTAATTTTAATGGCATTATTATCGGACTTTAATTTGAAAGAATCATTAATGACTTGCAAATAAAATAATCGCAGTACAAGTAAGGAGGCTGTAATTATGATTAGCGAAGGAAGCAAAATCTTTCTCATCTTCGGTTAGGCTTAATCAGATATATTATTATGATGCAAATGAGAATGGTAAAAGCAGAACTCAATAGGGTTCGAAGTAAAATATCCCAGAAAAAACTGATTTGAAAAGTTTCTAAGACAAATAATATAATGTGATGAATCAATACGGAAAGTAATATAAAAGAAAATCGTTCCGGAGTCAAAACATCATTTAGTTTTATAGTTTGGTACTCATAGCTTATTCCAAAGGAAAATTTAAACAGATAAGGTCTATAATAGGCTAAAACAATGCTTGCTGCGGTGTGTATGCCGCCTGAATTGCTGAAAACATCTAAAATGATGCCCAATAAAAAGCTGGCTAAAAGAAGTCCGTATTTATTTCCATTTACTGGGTATAATATGATAAAAAGGAGGTAAGGGTAGGGACTGATGTAGCCTAAAAAATTTATATTATTGAAAATAATGATTTGAACCGTCAACAACAGTATAAAACGAAAAATATTCATGAACAAAGCACTATTCATTTTTTTCTTTATTTTCTAAGTTTGTTATTTCTTCACGGTCTTTACTTTTTATGATGTACACATGCCCCAAATTAGTCATGTCATTAAAAAGTTTTATATTCAAAGTATAATAATTAGTTTCATTATCAACATATATTTTGTCAATAGTCCCAATATTGATGTTTTCAGGAAATATAACAGATTGACCACCTGTTACTATGGTGTCTCCTTTTCTAATGGCCGCTAATCTAGGAATGTCAATTAATTGTACAAAACCAGTGCTTTTGCCGTTCCAAACCAATGAGCCAAAATGGTTTGATTTTTTGATTTTTGCATTTATTTGGGATTTTGTGTTTAATATACTGATAACGGTTGCGTATCTTGGAGAGGTGTCATCAATGATTCCTACAAGACCCAAACTATTTACCACCCCCATGTCGGGTTTAACTCCCTGAAGGCTGCCAGAATTGATGGTTAAATAATTTTCATGAGAATCGTAGGAGTTGTGGATTACTTTTGAAACTATGATATCAGTGGGGTGTAATCCTTTAATAGTATCCAATTTTGGTAATGAAACCGTGTCTTTTGCGTTAAAAAGAATACTTCTTAATCTTGCGTTTTCTTGTGCAAGCGCATCGTTTTGCGTCCTTAAATTCAAATATTCACTGATGTTATTTATTCTTTCATAGACACCACCGCTCAAAAAATTGGCAGAACTTATAATTTTGCTTCTATGATAAGAATGGGATTGAATAGTGAGAAATAATGAAATACCCAAAAGCAGCAAAAACAGTAACCTATTACTGTTTTTTAAAATAAAATTAACTATTTGCTGCATTTTTTTACCTGTATAATATATGTGTAAAACTGTAAACTGGACACTGTATATAAATCCTCTATTTAATCAAGATGCTTTTGAATTTATGAAGATTTTTAAGCGCCATGCCTGTTCCTCGAACAACGGCTCTTAGAGGGTCTTCCGCAATGTAAACCGGCAAATCTGTTTTTTGTGAAATTCTTTTATCAAGACCTCTCAACATCGATCCGCCCCCTGCAAGATAAATACCTGTATTGTATATATCTGCGGCTAATTCTGGCGGGGTTTGAGATAGGGTTTCCATTACGGCATCCTCAATTCGTTGAATCGATTTGTCCAAAGCTTTGGCGATTTCACGGTAGGAAACGGCTACTTGTTTTGGCTTTCCGGTAAGTAAATCTCTACCTTGAACTGACATTTCTTCTGGAGGTGTTTCTAAATCTTCAACAGCGGCCCCAACTTGAATTTTTATTTTTTCTGCGGTACTTTCCCCAACAAAAAGGTTGTGTTGTGTACGCATGTAATACACGATATCATTGGTAAAAACGTCACCGGCAATTTTCACCGATTTGTCACATACAATTCCGCCCAAGGCGATTACGGCAATTTCTGTTGTTCCACCGCCTATATCAACAATCATGTTTCCTTTGGGTTGCATAATATCGATGCCAATACCTATAGCCGCAGCCATTGGTTCATGTATCAAATAAACTTCCTTACCATTTACCCTTTCGCAAGATTCTTTCACCGCTCTCATTTCCACTTCAGTTATACCGGAAGGAATACAAACCACCATTCTTAATGCTGGGGTAAACATCCTTTTTTTCAAAGCAGGAATGCTTTTTATAAGCATGCTAATCATTTTTTCGGAAGCATCAAAATCGGCAATTACACCATCTTTTAATGGTCTTATCGTTTTAATGTTTTCGTGGGTTTTACCTTGCATCATGTTGGCTTCTTTGCCAACAGCAATGATTTTTCCCGAAACTCTATCGCGGGCAACTATGGATGGACTGTCAATTACGACTTTATCATTGTGTATGATTAAAGTATTTGCGGTACCAAGGTCTATCGCAATATCCTCGGTCATGAAATCAAAAAATCCCATACGGTTTTTGGGTTTAAAAAGTTATAAATTTTTAACGTACAAAGCTAAACAAATTAATGTTTGAAATGACGTGTTCCTGTAAATACCATTGCAACTTTATTTTCATTACAATAATTAATGCTTAATTCGTCTTTTATAGATCCTCCAGGTTGGATTACAGCAGTTATTCCAGCTTCTTTTGCGATTTGAACACAATCCGGAAAAGGGAAAAAAGCGTCACTCGCCATGGAAGCCCCTTTTAGGCTAAATCCAAAAACTTTTGCTTTTTCAATAGCTTGTAACAATGCGTCAACTCTTGATGTTTGACCTGTTCCGGACGAAATTAAAGTTCTGTCTTTAGCAAAAACAATCGTATTGGATTTGGTGTTTTTGCATACTTTTGAAGCAAATATCAAGTCTTTGACTTCTTGTTCGTTAGGGGCTGTCGAAGTAACAGTTCTTAGGTCTTCTTTTGTATCAGTGATATTATTTCTTTCTTGAACTAAAACTCCATTTAGACAAGTTCTTACTTGTTTTTGTGGCAATTCCACTTCGTTTTGAACTAATATTATTCTGTTTTTCTTTTCTTGTAAAATGGCAATTGCGTCTTCGTTATAACTTGGAGCGATAACAACCTCACAGAATAATTTATTGATTTCAGCTGCAGTTTCGACATCTATTTTTGTGTTAGCAATCAAAACTCCGCCAAATGCAGAAGTAGGGTCACAAGCCAGAGCAACCTTGTAAGCTTCACTAATGGTGTCTCTTGTTGCTAAACCACAAGCGTTATTGTGTTTTAAGATGGCAAATGTTGGTCCGTCATTTTTAAATTCAGCAATCAGATTCACCGCAGCGTCTACATCTAGAAGGTTATTATAGGACAACTCTTTTCCATGTAATTTTTTAAACATCGCATCAAAATCACCAAAGAAAAATCCTTTTTGATGAGGATTTTCTCCGTATCTTAAAACTTGCCCATCAGCAATACTGGTTTTGAAAATAGTTTCGTCAGTATTGAAATAATTGAAAATCGCTGTGTCGTAATGGGAGGAAACATGAAATGCCTTTGTGGCAAATAATTTTCTGTTTTCTAATGTTGTTGCTCCATTTTGATTGGTAATCAAATCCAAAAGCAAGCTATATTCGGCAACCGATGGAACGATTACCGTGTCTTTGAAGTTTTTTGCGGCAGCGCGAATTAGTGAAATGCCTCCAATATCTATTTTTTCGATGATGTCTTCTTCACTTGCCCCCGAAGCTACCGTTTTTTCAAAGGGATACAAATCCACAATCACCAAATCAATTTGCGGGATGTCATATTCCAGCATTTGCTGCACGTCAGTTTCATTGTCCTGACGATTTAGAATTCCACCAAAAACTTTCGGATGTAACGTTTTTACTCTTCCGCCAAGGATGGATGGATAGGAAGTAACATCTTCAACGGGAACAACCGGAAT